>JABSRY010000187.1 GCA_013214985.1 Hyphomicrobiales bacterium | reverse complement strand
ATACCGAAACTCCGCAAGCTAAAGAAGGCGCAACTTACGCCAAAAAAATCTCTAAAGATGAAGCTAAAATTAATTGGGGCTTGCCCGCACAAGAATTGCACAATCATATTCGCGGCCTATCCCCCTTCCCAGGTGCTTGGTGCGAATTTGAAAAAGAAGGTAAAATAACCCGCATTAAAATTTTACAAACCGAACTTGCCACAGGCACGGGCGATGCAGGGCAAGCCATTGATGATGCACTCACCATCGCATGTGGCACCGCAGCATTGCGTATTGTAAGGTTACAACGCGCGGGTAAAAGCATTAGTAATGTGGCCGATTTTCAGCGCGGCTACTTTATCGGCAAAGGCAGTAAATTCATCTAAACATTTAGCCATTTATAAAATGTTTAGACAATTTCAAACCCTGTGCCTGATAATTGCTGCCCGATAATTGCCCATATAGCTCAACGGGTGTGTCAGTTAAACGCTCAAACACTAAGCGCCCAATAATCTGCCCATCTTCTAAAATAAACGGCACATCGTGGCTGCGTACTTCTAGCACACCTTTTGCGCCACTGCCGCCCGCCTGATCATGCCCAAAGCCTGGGTCAAAAAAGCCTGCATAATGCACTCTAAACTCACCAACCAACGTGTTATAAGGCACCATTTCGGCAGCGTAATGGGGCGGAATATGTATGGCTTCTTTAGAGGCCAATATATAAAATTGGTCAGGGTCTAAAATCAAACTGTTGGTTTCAGTCGCATATATAGGTTCCCAAAATTTTTCAATCGGCAATGCCGCGCGTTTGTCGACGTCAATTAAACCCGCATGGCGCTTGGCTCTATAGCCAATTAATTTTTTACCGCCATGGCCTTCAACCACGCTGCCCTTTAAATCCACCCGAAGCGCAATACCATTGTCAATATTCACTTTAAGGCGGCTATTTTGGGGCAATTGCACTAAGTTAAATTCTTCATGCAAGCGTTTTAATTCATTATCACTATGCCGCCCATTGCCAACCCTAAAGCGTATTTGCGAAAGCCGCGAGCCTTCACGTACTAAAATCGGAAAAGTCCTCGGGCTGATTTCGGCATATAGCCCACCAAAATAACCAGCGGGTATTTTATCAAATTCTTCGCCAAAATCTGTAATCACCCGGGTAAATACATCAATACGCCCCGTCGAACTTTTGGGGTTGGTCATCGCCGAAATGTTTTTAGCAAGCTTAACGCTTTCAAGTAAGGGCACAATATAAACACAATTGGTCTCAAGCACCGCCCCCTCGCTAAGGTCAACTTTATGCAGCGATAATTCTTCTAGCCGCTGATCGACCGATTTATCAATGCCAGGCAAAAAGCTGGCTTGCACTCGATAAGCAATATTGCCCAACCGCAAATCGAGCGATGCGGGTTGCACTTGGTCATCATCAAGTGGTTTGTCTAAAACAATTCTGCCATCGTTAATTAATGCTCTAATTGCGTGGGCAGGTAAAATGCCAGTTGCATGAGGTAGTTGAATATTATCGCCCATATTCATAATAATTCCCTTTAAACAATTGCATCAATTATAGCTTTTAAACGTGCCTAACACACTTTAGCATTTTGACCAATATTAAAGTTGACCGAACTCTAACAAGGGTATAAGTTCGGTCATATAGGTGGAATTTGCGACTGCTTGCGCCACCAAGGTTTTTACAAATCTAAACATAACGCTAAAAGGTCTAGGCACGTGCCCGACCGTAATTTAAGGTTGGAGTGCCCCACACTCTTAAAAATAAGAGACTATAATGAGTGATATAAAACATACAAAACAATATAGCGCCCAAACCAATCTAATTCATGGCGGTACAAAACGCTCCCAATTTGGTGAAACATCCGAAGCTATTTTTATGAATAGCGGCTACACCTATGAAAGCGCATCCATCGCCGCCCAGCGTTTTGCTGGCGACGCAGAAGGCTTTATTTACACCCGCTTTGGCAACCCAACCACAAAAATGTTTGAAGACCGTTTGGCAATGCTCGATGGTGCAGCTTATTGCTACGCAACCGCCACAGGCATGGCCGCAGCCAATACATCGCTTTTTGCTATTTTAAAAGCAGGCGATCATATTGTAGCAGGGCGGGCAATGTTTGGCTCTAACTTATATATTGCCGATGAGTTATTACCACGGTTTGGCGTCGCATCTACCATTGTAGATGGCAGATATATCCAAGCATGGAAAGATGCCGTTCGCCCCAACACTAAAGTGTTTTTACTAGAAAGCCCAACCAATCCAGGTATTGAATTGGTCGATATAAAAGCCGTTTCGCAAATCTGCAAAGAAAATGGCATTATTCTGATTGTTGATAATGTATTTGCAACTTCTATATTGCAGCAGCCGTTCGAGTTGGGTGCCGATATTGTATTTTATAGCGCGACAAAATTAATAGATGGTCAGGGCCGCGCTATGGCAGGCGCAGTTTTATGCAATGATGAAGAAATAGCCGACCAAATTCTAACCTATATTCGCCAAACAGGGCCAAGTGCCTCGCCGTTTAATGCGTGGCTTATGCTTAAAGGTTTAGAAACGTTAGATCTGCGAGTTCAACAACAAAGCCGCAACGCGGCTAAACTTGCTGATTTCTTACATGGCCATAAACATATTTCTAAAATGCTTTACCCAATGCATGAAAGCCATCCGCAAATCGAACTGGCAAAAACCCAAATGTCTGGCGGTGGTAACATGTTGGCTATCGAAATAGCCGGCGGTCAAGAACAAGCTTTTAAATTTTGCGATGCGCTAGATCTGGTGCTTTATAGCAATAATTTAGGCGATACAAAAAGCCTAATTTGCCACCCCGCCACCACAACCCACCAACGTTTGGATGAAGATTTCAGGCAAGAGCTTGGCATTACATCAGGCCTATTAAGACTTAATGTTGGGTTAGAAAGTGTCGATGATTTAATTGGAGATATTGACCAAGCACTTGCCCGCTTGTGATTCACCTGCTAAATGTAACTCTGTTATATTAATTTCAAGGCTTGAATATTGCATTTACGTCCCCTTTTATTAATAGTTGGTTTATTCTGCACCATGCTTGGCCTCATGATGCTACTGCCCGCAATTGTCGATCTTTTAGAAAATAATGATGATTGGGTCGTGTTTTTTAGCGCGTCATTTATCACTATATTCATTGGTGGCAGTTTGGTGTTTTCAGGTTGGGGTAGCGAAGCAAATTTGCGGGTGCGTGAAGCCTTTGTGCTGGTTGCGGCGGTTTGGATTATTTTGCCATTTTTTGGCGCACTACCATTTATGTTCAGCGCCGAGAATACCAGCTTTACCGATGCCTATTTTGAAGCCATGTCTGGCATAACCACAACTGGCGCAACCATTATCATTGGGTTGGATATTACCGCACCTGGCATTTTACTATGGCGCGGTATTTTACAATGGTTAGGCGGTATTGGTATTTTGGTAATGGCGGTGGCTATTTCGCCCATGCTGCAAATTGGTGGTATGCAGCTTTTCCGCATGGAATTCACCGATAATGTAAACGGCGTCGCGCCCCGAATTGCCGAAATTTCAAAATCAATCACCCAAATATATTTAGCGCTTACCTTTTTATGCTTCGTAGCCTACCTGTTATGCGGGATGGATTTGTTTGATGCGGTCGTGCATAGCTTAACCACCATTGCAACAGGTGGCATGGCAAATCACGATGCCTCAATCGGGTTTTTCAACAACCCTGCGATAGAATATGTTGGCATCGTGTTTATGATTTTGGCATCATTGCCGTTTTTATTATATGCCCAATATATAAGTGGCAACCGTTGGTTATTGTATAAAGATACACAGGTGCGTTGGTTCTTAACCTCATTATTGGTGTTCATCACCATCATGTCAGTTTATCAGTTTTCTCAGGGCAATAAAGACATTGAAGAGGTTATCCGCTTTAGCGCCTTTAATGTCACCTCTATTATGACTGGCACAGGCTATGCCACTAGCGATTATACCTTATGGGGCGTCTTTGCCAGTGCGTTTTTCTTTTTCATTATGTTTGTTGGTGGCTGTGCGGGCTCTACCAGCTGCGGTATTAAAATTTTCCGTTTCCAAGTTATTTTTCAAAATATGAAAGTGCATATCGCCCATATGCTGCATCCCAATGGCGTGTTTATCCCGCGCTATAATGGCCATAAAATAGACGATAAGGTTTCAGCCTCCGTATTGGGGTTTTTTGTGGTTTTCATTTTTAGTTTTGGGGTTATCGCACTTATTTTAAGCCTATTGGGTTTAGACGATGTTACCGCCATTTCAGCCGCCGCGACAACCATCTCAAATGTAGGGCCTGGCCTAGGGCCAATCATCGGCCCCTCTGGCAATTTTGCACCCTTATCAGATGCCGCAAAATGGGTTTTAAGCGGTACAATGTTATTAGGTCGCTTAGAAATTTTTACAATTCTAGTTTTACTGACACCCAAATTTTGGAAATATTAAATTTGCGCATAATCTAACCAAACATAACCGCAATTAATGCCCCGACCACCACAAATAAAAGGCCAGTCTGTATGCGGCTGTGCCGACGCGACGATTTTGCACTTTCGGCCATAACAGCGTCAGACTTGGCAATTTTCTCTAACTGCTCGATACTGCGCATCATACGTTCCACATAGGTCGGTATTTGCGGCAAATGCCCTGCCAGTTCCACCAATGCTTCTATGCCATCTTTTGCTTTGGCTTCTATGCCCAAAGTCTTTTTGAGCCACGCACCAAGCAAAGGTTCAAATATCTTAAACATATCAAATTTTGGGTCAATCATCCGCGCAACCCCCTCAACAATCACTAGGTTTTTTTGCAACATAACCAACTGCAATTGGGTTTGCATTTCAAAATCTTCGGTGGTTTGCAATAATTGACCCAGTAAACCGCCCATAGATACTTCTTCGGCAGGCTTACCCTTCATCGTTTCGCCTATAACCCGCAAGGCTAAAGCAAAATCTTCTACGCTATGGTGGCTCGGCACATAGCCCGCTGCAAAATGTACTTTTGCATTATGCAAATAATCGCCTGTTGCAAAGCCATATAATATTTCTGCCAATACACGGCGTTCATCTTTTGACAGACGGTTCATAATGCCAAAATCAACCAGTGCAATTTGCCCATCCTCTTTAATAAAGATATTACCAGGGTGCATATCGGCATGAAAAAACCCAAATTCTAATGCTTGCTTTAAAAAACAAGTTACAATTTCAGTTGCCAGTTTGGGCATATCAATATTTAAGGCCTTTACGGCTTCTAAGTCAGATAATGGTGTGCCATCAATCCAATCGGTGGTTAAAATATTGTTGGCGGTCAAATTCCAGTTCACATTCGGAATGATAAAGTGAATGTCTTCATGCTGCTCTATTTTCTCGGCCATTTCGGCAATAGAGGCCGCTTCAAAACGCAAATTTAACTCGGTATCAAAAACTTTCTTAAGCGTGGCAATCACTTCTACCAATCGCAGCCTTCTTGCCTGTGGGTCAAACCGTTCGGCAATTCGGGTTATAAAGAAAAAATCAGCTAAATCTCTTGCAA
>JABSRY010000186.1 GCA_013214985.1 Hyphomicrobiales bacterium | reverse complement strand
CATGGCCGCAATATTTGGCGAGTGCTTCTCCAATTTCAGATTGATTATATAATTTCTTACCAAACATTCTACTTACATGGGGTAGGGGCGGTTTCAAAATCAAGACATGGCTCACCTCTAAGCTCCCTGACGGTGCCTTCCAAACCAACATTATAAAGTTTACGTACCCAACGTTCGGAGGCCTCACTCAATTGCTTTGCGGTATATATTCCATGAATATTTAGCTTTTTGGATAATTGTCGGCCAATGCCCCAAATGTCAGAAATATCAAAGTTTGAAAGAATATAGTCCGTATATTCTTTAGGGCATAATTCACAAACGCTTGAGGGTTTATTTTTGCCAATTTTATTGGCAACTTTCGCAAGGGTTTTTGTGGGCGCAATGCCAATAGAGACGGGCATTTTAACCCAATCTAAGACTGATTTTCTTATTTGACAGGCGAGGGCGTATCAATCAGATAGCCCATTCATATCTAACCAGGCTTTATCGCAGAGCTAACGCATGAGATTAAATTCTGTATATAATCATATAAAGGATCTCTCGAAACATTAAATGAAGATGGATGAAGTTTGTTCTTTACAGATTGCTCGTGGTGTTTAAAAATGAATTACTATGATGTGGTATACAACCCAGAATGGGCATTTGAACTTTTGCTATAGTCCCTGAATAAATTAAGTTGCTCCGTTTGTAGGTCGCTGCTGCCAACGGAGCACTGCAAGGTTTGCACGTGCTAATTTTCGTCAAAAAGGAGAAAAAGGACGTGCATGAAATCATCTGCCCCCACTGCGATAAAGCATTCAAAATTGATGAATCTGGATATGCTGAAATTTTAAAGCAGGTTCGAGACGGCGAGTTTGAACAACAGTTGCACGAGCGGCTTGAGCTAGCCGAGAAGGACAAACTTAATGCGGTAGAGCTTGCAAAGAGTCAAGTAGGTAGTGAAATGCAAAAGGCCGCCGCAGTCAAGGATGCCGAGATTCAAGCTCTAAAATCTAAGGCTGATACTAACGAGATCACTAAAAAGCTAGCAGTGACCGAAGCGTTGGGTAAAGTTGAAAAAGAACGAGACAAATTTAAAAACAGTCTTAGGCAAGCAGAACTCGAAAAACAACTCTCCGAAAAGTCTCTAAAAGACAAGTATGAGACACAGATTAAAGATCGCGATGATGCGATTGAACGCCTCCGGGATATGAAGGCACGTCTGTCAACTAAAATGGTTGGCGAAACCCTCGAACAACATTGTGATACTGAGTTCAACCGTATTCGAGCAACAGCGTTTCCGAGGGCCTATTTCGAGAAAGATAATGATGCACGTTCAGGTAGCAAGGGCGATTACATCTTTCGTGACTCAGACGAAGAGGGTACTGAAATTGTTTCGATCATGTTTGAAATGAAGAACGAAATAGACACCACTACAACTAAAAAAAAGAACGAAGATTTTTTTAAGGAACTCGATAAAGACCGCACAGAGAAAGGGTGCGAGTATGCTGTGATGGTGTCTCTTCTCGAACCCGACAGTGAACTCTACAACTCTGGGATCGTCGATGTGTTCCACCGTTTCCCAAAGATGTACATCGTTCGGCCTCAGTTTTTTATTCCAATCATCACCTTGCTGCGCAATGCAGCGATGAAGTCACTTGAATATAAGAAGGAGCTTGCGCTTGTTAAAGAGCAGAGTGTAGACATAACAAACTTCGAAAACGATCTTGATAAATTCAAGACTGCATTCGCTAAAAATTATGACCTAGCTTCTAAGAAATTACAAACAGCCATCAATGAGATTGATAAATCTATAGACCATCTTCAGAAAACTAAGGATGCATTGCTTAGTACAGATAGGAACCTTCGTCTAGCTAATGACAAATCACAGGATGTAACGATAAAGAAGCTGACCCGACGTAATTCTACGATGGCAGCCAAGTTCGATGGACTAAAAAATGAAAGTTCTTCGGATGCTGAATGACGAAGGGGATTTGTGCCATAAATAATTGGATTATAGCGCCTCGGAATTAGAAAAACAGATAAAACCTTTATGTTTACTACAAAAATTAACAACATTAAGAGTATTTAATGGATGAAAATATGAAAACCCACGACCCAATAAGAGAGCTTTCTGAAATAAGAGAGCAATTATCATATACAAAAAGAATAGGTTTTTTATTTGGTGCAGGAACATCAAAAGCAATAGGTCTGCCTGATATTGCCGATCTAACAAAACTAATCGATGAGGCACTAAGTGCTGAAGAAAAAAAATATTATGGAATAATAAAAGATTCACTTCCTGTAGGTTTGAACCATATTGAAGGAATTCTAAATAAAGTCCGCCTGATTCGAGAAATAACCGACGAGAGTCAAGCCAAGTCATTTGATGGAATTAATGGTGAAAATGCCAAAAATCTAGACAAAAAAATATGCGATGAAATTTACGATATAATTTTTAAAGCAGAGAGCTCAGCCAATATCGATGTCTCGAGAAAATTTATAACTTGGTTAAACCATCTGCCCAGAGATTTTTCAAAGGAAATATTCACCACTAACTATGACTTGGTTATTGAGAAGGCATTTGAAAGCCTCTTGATTCCATATTTTGATGGATTTGTTGGATCAAATGAGCCATTTTTTTGTCATGAAAGTTTAGAAGCAAAATCACTTCAAGACCGTCCACCCGTCTCATGGATTCGATTGTGGAAGTTACATGGTTCGCTTGGATGGTTTTGGAAGACAAATGATGGTGTCAATCCAGACAGAGTAATACGATTAAGCGCTGGCGCGAAGAAAGATTACCCTGACGCTGAACTAGTGATATACCCCTCAAGAGATAAATATGAGTCATCAAGAAAACAGCCATTCACAAGTTATTTCGATAGATTAAGAGATTTTTCCTTATCAGGCGAAGGAGTATTTATAATTAGCGGATACTCATTTTCTGACGAACATATAAATGAACTTATTTTTAGCTGCCTAAAACAAAATAATAGATTGCATGTGCTTGCATTTTTCTACAGTGATGAGCCAATTAAAAAAATAGTAGCAGAACATAAAAACTATCCCAACCTGACTATGATTGGTAAAAATACAGCATCAATATCTGGTGTTTTTGGAGAGTGGGCCAATGCAAGTGTTGATGAATTAATTGCTCCATTCTGGGATGATTCTAGCAAATCGGTTTCTTTGGGTGATTACAAAAAACTGGTTGAATTTCTTACTTTGTGCTCAGGGAAGGGTGACGCATGACAGAAAATATTACTTATTTGGGGGTCGTAATGAACGTCAATAGTTCTAGCGTAGAAGTAGAGATATCGAAAGATATTCCTACTGCGGCGCCAATTATTGATGGCAGGCTATACAAGATTGGCCAAATTGGAACTTTTGTAAAATTTCCAGTAGGCAGTTTAACATTGTTTGGCATTGTTTCTTCAGTTAGTAACACACCAAAATCCATAGATATAGAATCATATGAACCTAACTATGGATCAAGATTTTTACAAGTTAACTTAATAGGTGAGAAAGTAGGGAGCCGTGATTTTCAAAAAGGAGTTGGCACTTTCCCCACTATAAATGATGAGGTACATATTGTAATTGAAGAAGACCTTAAGTCTATTTATAGCAATAAATCAGACAGATTTTTGAAAATCGGAGTGCACTCTTCATCGAAAAACCTTCCTGTCTATATAGACCCTCATAACCTAATATTACGTCACACCGCTATACTCGGCTCTACTGGTAGCGGAAAATCAAATGCGACAGCCAATTTGATTAAACGAATATTAGCTAAATATTCTGGTTCAAGAGTAGTGCTTATTGATCCTCATGGTGAGTACTCAGCTGCATTCAGCGGTGTTTCTAAAGTTTTTAAGATAAACTCAAAAAAAACTCCTCTATCCATTCCTTTTTGGGCAATGACATTTGATGAGTTAACGTTTTTCTTGGTAGGCAGACCTGAGGGGCAAGAGAGGCCAGAGGACAAGCAACTTAGAGAAAGAATAGTCCAGCTTAAAAAAGATAATGCCAGCAAGATAAAAAGTGGCGCTATCGATATTAATTATATTACTGCAGATTCACCTATCCCTTTTAATATTAAACAACTTTGGTACGATATAGACAGGGAGGTTAATGGTACTTTTAGTGAGAGCAACGAACAAAATCAGACCAGGGTTAATGAAAAATTAGTAAATGAAGGAGATTCTAAAAAGTTAATTCCAGCAGAATTTGAGGCATATTCACCGACAAATTCAGTGCCTTACAAATCAAAAAAACAAACAATGTATTCATACGTTGGCAAAATTTACTCTAGATTGAAAGACTCTAGATATAGTTTTATGTTTAATCCGGACGATTATTATGATGTTGATAGTCCAAACGATCTCGATCATTTATTACGAGAATGGATTAATCATGATCACAGGCTTACAATCTTAGATTTGAGCGGGGTTCCTTTTGAGTTAATTGATATATCTGTCGGTTTGATAACTCGCTTTCTTTATGACTCAATGTACTGGGGTCGAAATGAGGAGTACACAGGTAGAAACAGGCCGCTTTTAATGGTTTATGAAGAAGCTCATTCATATTTGCCAAAATCAGAAAGTAGTAGTCATATTTACGGATATGCTCGTAAGGCTGTAGAAAAAATCTTTAAAGAAGGAAGAAAATTTGGAATTGGTTCAATTGTTGTAACTCAAAGACCATCTGAGATATCAGAGACTATTCTAGCGCAAGTGGGTACTTTCATAGCTCTTAGGTTAACTAATAGCAGTGATAAAAACACTGTTCAAAGCGCGGCACCTAATAACATGAATAGCTTGATGGAGTTATTACCTTCATTACGTACTGGCGAAGCAATAATAATTGGCGAGGCTATTAATATTCCAACTAGAGTTACTATTGATTTGGTTGAACCACGTCCCTCAAGCAATGACCCTGATTTAATTTCATCTTGGAGTAAGACATTTGATACAAATGATGGTAATTATGTATCTGTCGTTAAAGCTATTCGCGAACAAAAACTTAACTAACTTCGGAGAACTGTTATGGAAATGATACCTGTTAGCTCATCAAACATTTTAGCCATTGGATACGATCCTGATTCCGCAACTTTAACCATAGAGTTTAAAGACGGAAGCGAATATGAGTACTATGATGTTCCACATCACGAATTTGATAATTTTCTTGTAGCTGATTCAAAAGGAAAGTATGGGAATCGAAACATATACAAAAAATATAGTCAACAAAAAATAAGGTAAGGTTGAATTAATAGTTAAAGGGTGAAGTTCTTCTAGTTCTGTAGCTTTTTTGCTACGCCGTGAATTATTAAATTATAAGATATGTTTTTAAACTGTGAGCGCTGCGCCAATCACATGTGATTTGTTTTTTCTGTATAGTTCCATGGCATCAATTGTTCAATTTGGCTTTGTTTGTGCCCATTGATTATTGCTTGAAGGGTTGCGGTAATATAGGCAGTGAATGAGTTTTAAGGGTAAGCGGTTTTCCGCTCCCACCTTTTCCTTGATTATTTTAGCTGTTATATTCTTCATCTAATATATTGTTGAGGAG
>JABSRY010000185.1 GCA_013214985.1 Hyphomicrobiales bacterium | reverse complement strand
ATGCCCAATTAGCAAAAAAAGGTGCTTTGATCGATTACGCGTTCCACATCATTGTTGCCGATATTAGCGGTAAAAACTTATCAGAAGATTTGCCAAAATTAATATCAGAGGGCCATCGCTCCATAAAAATATTCACCACCTACGAAAAAGTAAGGCTTCAGGACGAACAAATATTAGACACACTTTTATGTGCCCGCGAAAATGGCGCCTTGGTTTGTTTTCATGCCGAAAATGATGGTCTACTGAGGTGGATGAGCAAAAAACTATTAGAAAAAGGTTATTCTACACCAAATTTTCATGTCCAAAGCCATCCAAGAATTGCCGAAATTGAAGCCATTAACCGCATGATTCAATTTTCAAAATTCATCGACCAACCCATTGTAATATTCCATGTATCCACAATAGAAGGCATCGACCTCATCCGCACGGCACAAAAAGAAGGCATTAAAGTTTATGCCGAAACCTGCCCACATTATTTGTTTATGGACGCGAATGATTTAGTAAGCCCCAAAATTGAAACCGCAAAAAAACTATGCAGCCCGCCTCAGCGCAATAAAACAGACCAACAAGCTTTGTGGGATGCGCTTAATCGGGGCGATTTGCAAATCATCTCATCCGATCATGCACCATATAGGTTCGATGAAACAGGTAAATTATCCAATGGCGCAAACGCACCCTTTAATGCCAACGGCATGCCAGGGCTAGAACTTAGATTGCCATTAATGTTCGACGCGATGGTTAGCAAAGGCAAATTGGGTATTAAAAAGTTTGTAGAATTAACCGCCACTGCACCCGCACAAATTTATAATCTAACAAATAAAGGCTCAATCTGCATCGGCGCAGATGCCGATATCGCAATTTGGGATGGCGAAAAGGAAGTAACATTAGGCGAAAACGACTTGCATGATAATACAGGATATAACCCATTTGTTGGCAGAAAAATCAAAGGTTGGCCAGAAACGGTTTTACTGCGGGGCAATGTCGTAATCCAAGATGGCACACTACAAACACAAGCAGGCTCGGGCAAATTTATTACCCGAAATATGGGCGAGAGCATGCAGCCAACTGGTAATTTAGTCTCTGAGATGAATCCAAAATTAAACTTTGGCGCAGAGATTTATTAGGAAAATAAAGATGCAAAAAAATAAGCAAATCATGATCATCAACCCAAATAGTAGCCAAGCGGTCACAGATGGTATTGATGACGCAGTTAACGATATGCGCAGCTATTCCGCAGCGCCGTTAACCTGTCACAGATTACTGGCTGGGCCAGAATTCATCGAGACGCAAGCCCATGTCAATGGCGTTGTATCCCCATTGTTAGCCTATGCTGCAGAACATGAGGCGAAAGCGTCAGCATTTATTGTCGCCTGTTTTAGCGACCCAGGGTTATATGCGCTTAGAGAACAATCCGCCCTGCCCGTGCTTGGCATTGCCGAAAGTGCGGTTTTAACCGCAATGCGCCTTGGCCAGAGGTTCGGTATCATCTCAATCTCAGGCTCATCTGTGGCGCGGCATTATAGATATTTTGGCGCAATGGGCATATTGGATAGATTGGCGGGTGATTTACCGCTCAATTTAGGCGTTGGTGAATTAAGCAATGCAGATCAGACTTTTAGTAAAATGCTAAGCGTTGGCAAGCAATTACGCGATAAAAACGCTGCCAATTGTCTAATCTTAGGCTGTGCAAGCATGGCGCAATATCCAAAGTTATTAGAGGCCGAGCTTGGCATTCCGATCATCGAACCCTGCCGAGCTGCCACAGCAATGGCTATCGGCGCAATCGCATTATAAACTATTTAGGAAATGAATATGGCAATTTTTGACGAAACCGCAGCAGGTGTTTATGTCATCGCTGTAACCCCTTTTACCGAACAGGGTGAACTGGATCTAGACAGCACCGACAAAATGGTAGATTTTTACCTTGAGCGCGGTGTGTCGGGCATGACAATCTTGGGCATGATGGGCGAAGCGCCTAAATTAACCAATGAAGAATCTCAAATATTTGTAAAACGGGTTATTCAGCGCGTTGATGGCCGTGTGCCTATTATCGTTGGCGTATCCGCCGCTGGTTTTGCCCAAATGAAAGAACTTACTGACGCGGTTATGAATGCAGGCGCATCAGGTGTCATGATCGCCCCACCAAGCAATTTAAAAACTGACGATCAAATTTACAATTACTATGTCAACACCTCCAAAGCCATTGGCAAAACCACACCATTTGTTTTACAAGATTATCCGTTGGTAACGGGCGTGGTTATGGCCGTTTCTGTGATATTAAAAATCGTAAAAAACATTCCAAATTGCGTATGTTTAAAACATGAAGACTGGCCAGGCCTTGCCAAAATATCAGAATTAAGAAAAGCCAGTGAAACGGGTAATACCCGTCATATTTCAATATTATGTGGCAATGCTGGCTTATATTTACCAGAGGAAATGGCTCGGGGCGGCGATGGTGCTATGACTGGCTTCTCATATCCTGAAATGATGGTCGAACTGGTAAAAGCTGCCAAAGCAAACAAAATGGATAAAGTCAGAGATATATTCGATGCCTATTTACCTTTGATGAGATATGAAGCACAGTCAACTTTAGGCCTTGCCATTCGGAAATATATCCTTGCCAAACGTGGCTGTATCGCAACTGCAACCCTTCGTGCACCAGCACCAAAACTTTCACCGCAGGATATTGCTGAAATTGAGACATTAATCGAACGACAAACTGAAAAATTGAAAAATATATAGGAGCAAAAAATGGATTTTGGATTAAACGGAAAAACCGCTTTAGTATTGGGCGCTAGCCGCGGCTTAGGCGCTGCAATCGCACAAGGTTTAGCAAAAGAAGGCGTAAAAGTATATGCCGCAGCAAGAAGCAACGAGCAAATTGACGAATGGGCAAAAAGCCTAAATATTGCAGATAATGTTACCGCAATCAGCCTCGATTTAACCGACATTGACGCGATCAATAAAACCATTGAAAATATCCTTAAAAATGGCGGTGTCGATATTTTGGTCAATAATACGGGTGGCCCACCACCTTCACTAGCCCATGAAACATCAAGAAATGGTTGGATCGACAATTTCGAAGTGATGGCAGCTAATATTTTTCATATTACCCAAAAATTACTACCCAATATGCGTGAAAACAAATGGGGTCGGATAATTTCCCTAACGTCATCTGGCGTCGAACAACCCATCCCAAGATTAGCCATATCAAACGCCATCAGATCAGCAATCGTTGGCTGGTCAAAAACATTATCAGCCGAAGTTGCAGCCGATGGCATAACTGTAAATGTAATCATGCCAGGCCGTATCAAAACCAAACGGTTAGATCAGTTGGACACAAATGCCGCCGAACGCACAGGTAAATCCATCGAAGATGTCGCAAAAGCATCCGTGGCAACCATCCCCGCAGCACGCTATGGCACACCAGAAGAATTTGCCAACGTAGCAGTGTTCCTCGCAAGTGAAGCAGCCTCATATGTAACAGGCTCAAAAATCAGAATCGATGGCGGCGCAATAAAGGGCATATAAATTTATATACCAAAACTAAAGTCATTTTGTAGGTACCTAGTTAACTACAAAATGGCCACCCTATTACGATCTAACTTATCTCTAAATTAAATACTAATAACTAACGTCCAATCGCATAACCTTGCATAAATCTAGGGTTAGCAGCCGCTTTTAAGACCGAATTTACTTTACTTGCCGCCGTAACTCGGCCCAAACACCAGTCGGCATCAACAATCAATTTATGACCTCTTAAAATCAAATTTTCCGCCGTGGCTTTCGGAAACCTACCTTCAATTGCCAAATGACCAATATCCGTCTCACGCGGAAAAAATGAATTAGGAAAATGCGCGGTACTAAACCCAGGTGCATCAATTGATTCTTGTAAATTCAAACCAAAATGTACGTGGCGTAAAAACAAATGCAATGCCCATTGATCTTGCTGGTCACCACCAGGTGTACCAAACACCATATATGGTTTACCATCCTTTAACGCGAGCGACGGTGTTAACGTCGTACGAGGCCGCTTTTTAGGCGCAATACATGCGGTCGAATTTTCATCCAACCAAAACATTTGTGCACGGTTAGACAAGCAAAATCCCAAACTCGGAATAATCGGCGAGCTTTGTAACCAGCCACCACTTGGCGTACCGGCAACCATATTGCCCCATTTGTCTATAATATCAAAATGGCAAGTATCGCCCGTTGCGCCACCATCTTTAGTCGGGTTAGGCTCGTCAAATCGCGCCACAGTCGGCTCACCAATGTCAAATTTACTGTCACCCTCTACGCTAGAGCCTTTTGGCCGCACATAAACTTCACCACCATAACCTTCAATTACCCCAGGTCGAACTTCCATCGATGCCTTATCGCTAATCAGCGCATATCTTTCGCGGTTATATTCATCAGACAATAACACATCCATCGGTACTTTCACAAAGTCAGGGTCGCCATAAAATGCTTCCCTATCAGCAAAAGCTAGCTTTGTCGCCTCCACAACTTGATGAACAAATTCAGGTGAATTTTCATCTAACTGGCTAAAATCAAACTGTTTTAACAAAGCCAATTGTTGCAAAAATACTGGTCCCTACCCCCATGCCTCGGTTTTGCACACCGTATAGCCATGATAATCATAGGTTAGGGGGGGGCAATAGTTGCGCTCCAATTCGCCATGTCGTCATAACGCAATAACCCGCCATGCCGTTCACCACTGGTGTCCATCGCAATCGTATTTTTGCTAAATTTGTCAATAGCCTTGGCCACAAACCCTTTCCGCCAAATCTCCCGCGCCGCTTGAATTTGTCCATTTCGGTCGGTAGATTTTGCCTCAGCTTCATCAATAATCCGCTGATACATATCCGCCATTACAGAATTTGTAAAAAAATCTCCAGCCTTAGGGCATTTGCCATCTTTTAAATAAATATCCGCGCTAGAAGTCCACTCATCCACAAATAATTATTCAACCGCAGCAATGGTATTGGCAATATTTGGCACCAACACATAGCCATCATTGGCATAATCCATCGCAGGGGTCAGCGCCTCGCGCAATCCAATCGTGCCATAATTTTCCAACATTAGCATATAAGCATCAAATGCACCGGGTACAACTGCCGATAACAAGCCGCTACCTGGCACAATATTCAAGCCCAGTTTTTTAAATGCATCCAATGTTGCAAGCTCTGGTGCAACACCTTGGCCGCAAATCACTTTTACATCATTATTATCTTTCGTAGCAAAAATCAACGGCACTTCACCACCAGGGCCATTCAAATGTGGTTCAACCACTTGCAACGCAAATCCAACGGCAACGGCGACATCAAATGCATTGCCCCCTTTTTCCAAAACAACCATACCAGTAGCCGATGCAAGCCAATGAGTGGTCGTTACAACACCAAAATTGCCAGTTATTTCAGGTCTCGTTGTAAATTTTGCGCCATATCTTTTCCACTCCATTTAATATTTTAAAAATTGTAATTGACTCTTTCATAACCCATGAATAACATTGGTTCAACCAATTTAAGCGATTTCGTACAGTTATTGGTAACAAA
>JABSRY010000184.1 GCA_013214985.1 Hyphomicrobiales bacterium | reverse complement strand
TATCACATAATTTGTTAAAAAACAAATCACTTATTGATATGCAGACCATAAATGCGACCTAGGTTGGGAGCAAGGCCTAAATTTAATCTTAACAACATATAAATTTTATTTTTTGATAATGCATTAATCTGAGCGGATTAATGATTTTAAAGTTGTCATAAGGTCTAATATTAAACTATATAGACATGTTATTATTTTGACAGGAATACAATAGAGGTGGGGAATAATTGGAACAAGATGTTTTTGAAATTATAGACGGCGATTATAATAAGAACCTTTTATTGATTGCAGACCATGCGAGTAACTATATGCCCGCTTCATATAATGGCTTGGGGCTTAGTGACGCACAGCTTGCTCGGCATATTGCATATGATATAGGGGTGAAAGAATTTACTATAAAATTGGCCAAAAAATTAAATGTACCCGCTGTTTTAAGCAAATTTTCTCGACTGTTAATAGACCCTAATAGAGGTGTTGATGACCCAACTTTAGTGATGCGGCTTGCCGATGGTGAAATTGTTGAAGGCAACCGCAATATTGATAATGTAGAGAAGTTAAACCGTATTGAGCGATTTTATAAGCCTTATGATGATGCCATTTTAAAAACTATTGGCCGCTTTGAAGAGCCGCCGACATTATTTTCTATTCATAGCTTTACGCCTATATGGCGTGGCAATAAACGTAGCACAGAGGTTGGGTTATTATGGAATGAAGAATATAGATTTACCAAACGGCTTTTTGACGCTTTAAGCATGGATACCGATTATATTGTTGATGAAAATAGGCCTTATTTTGGCGGGCTTGATGGCGATACAATGGATAGACATGGTTTAAAATTGGGGTTGGAGCATAGTTTGTTGGAGCTTCGGCAAGATTATATGAGTACAACCGATGGGATTAATGAATGGGTTGATGTTTTTGCTAGCATATTGCCTAAAACTGTGAAAAATTACACGTAAATAAATTATAAATAGGAACTGATAATGGATATTGAAGGTCTAAATGATGGTGTAGGCGGATCTGGCGTTGCAAGAGACCGTTTGAGAACTTTTATAGAGCGCGTTGAACGCCTTGAAGCAGAAAAAAAAGCCATTACTGATGATATGAAAGAAGTGTTTGCTGAAGCAAAAGGCGAGGGCTTTGATGTCAAAATTTTGCGGATGATTATACGCATTAGAAAACAAGATTCAAACGAGCGCGCTGAACAAGAGGCTATTTTGGATTTATACCTTCATGCGCTAGGCATGGCAGACGAATAAAAACCTTTTTTTGGTAGCAAGTCGGTGTGAGGTTAAAATGTTAAGTTTTTAACCTCGACATAAGCCGATTTGTTGAAGGTTTGAATTAGACCGATTGGCACATTGGCCAAAAGGCTCGCTGCATCACTCTCGGAAAAACCAATTGAAATTGGCGCCTCTAACAGCTCTAAATCTGGGTAATCTCTTATCGGGTAGAATGATAAATCTTTTTTTGCAGATAGGTTTGTTGTAATTTCATCGGGTAAATAATTCTCTTCTAGCGATAAAATGTCGCCATCTTCTTCATCGGCAAAAACAGATGCTAGTAATATTTGTTGGCTAAGTGTTTCTGGGTCGCTAATTGATGGGCGTAGTTTAGGTAAGTTTGGCGATATTTGGGGTATATTTTGCGCGACTATTGGATATTGAGGCCGCCTTGTTGGCTTTGAGACTTTTAAAACTGCTTTACGAATTGGTTTGCTGACTTTGCCACCCCTGCTTTTTGACGTGGTCTTTAAAGCAACCACGACTCTTTGGCTAACGGGCTTGCGTTTATAGCCGCCATAGGGTTTGCCGCGTTTAAATAGAGCTGCAAGCTCGGATGATTTCATACGAGGCCAGTGGCGCACATTACCAACATCAATATGCACAAATGGAATGCGCGAACGTGGGTAATAACCCACACCGCCCGCTCGTTTTAACAAACCTGCTTCACGCAATGTACGCACCGAAACATCAGGAAAATAAACATCGGTTGCTAAACCGCGCATGTGATTAGATTTTTTTGCAACGCCTTTGGATTTGCGCCTGAGCATTGCATTGGTTTTGGGTGATCGATAGCCTGAAATAACTCTGATTTCGCGTTTTGAGCCTAGCTCGCGATGTAAAGACCATAATAAGTCAATTAATTTGGGGCTCATGCGGGTTGCCTGATTAGCCCGCCAATCCCGCAATAGATTGTTGATTTTTTTCATTGCTGCGGGCACGTAGCGGCCATTTACTTTGTAAGTAACCGTTAGTTTTTGTTTGGTATTTATCATGTAAAGCGAAATGCTGCGGGTGTCAGCGTGGGCTTTGCTTGGTGTGCAGAGTAAAAACAGCAAGCAGGTAAGCGCAATCGAAATTACAACCCTATAATTGGTCGTAAAAATTATTCGTAATAAACCCATTATTATTTTATTGCCTTAACCAATTGCAGTTGCGCTAGAAACCTACTTTATGGTAAACGATAGGTTTTTCAGAATGGTTAATAAATTATTTTTAAGCCAACTTATATAGACATTCTATAAATTGATTATAAGGTGTTTTTTGTTTTTTCTGTGGCAATTATTGAATTTATTTGTGTGGTGGATTTTTCATTTACTGCCTTATTACGGCTGGCAATTTGCTGCATAATTTGCTTAACACCAATAGCGTTTGCAACGGCATTATCGCGTTTATATACATCGCGGAAATATTGCATTTTGCCTTTTTTATCAACTCCTGCAGTTACATAGGTTAAATAAACAGGTATTTTTTTCTTAATTGCAAAATGGCTATTTCTGCCTGACTTAACAATGCTGTTAAACCTTTTTTTGCTCCATCCCATTAAATTAAGCGCTAGTAATTCGGGGTTTTGAACCCTTACACAGCCATGGCTGAATGCGCGGCTTGATCTGCTGAATAGGCTTTTAGAGGGTGTATCATGCAAATAAATTGCATGCCTGTTTGGGAACAAAAACTTAACACGGCCCAATGCATTGCGCGGGCCAGGCTTTTGACGAATGCGGAACGGTACATAGCGTTTTGTGGCTTTTTCCCAGCTAATATTGCCAATAGTTTCATAATTATTACGCGCTAAATAGCTTGGATCTGAATTAATTTTCTTGCGCATTTCGTTATAAATAATGGAGTTGGGTATGTTCCAATATGGGTTTACAACAACGGTACGAATTTTGTTATGAAAAATGGGGGTTTGGAATTTGTTTCTACCAATAACCACGCGTGCAGTATGGGTAACATCACCGCCTTCAACTATACGAAGGCGAAACTCCGCTAAGTTTACCAACACATGTTTGTAACCCATTTTCTTTGGCATCCAGCGTTGGCGCTCTAAATTAACTAACAGTGCTTTTATGCGGTTTGGTTTTTTATAGTTGAGCGACCTGATAGTTATACTACCGACAATGCCATCGGCCTTTAAACCCTTGCTGGTTTGATAATCTTTAACACCCGCAATAATATATTTATTATATTGGTTAGGGTATTTTGTATCGGCTGTTTTAGAATAAAAACCCAATTGCTCTAAGCGCATTGCAAGTTTAATAATACGTTTAGACTTAGTGCCAGGCTTAAGTGTTTTACCTTTGGAGATAATTACAGGCTTTACATATTCTTGGTCTTTGGTGGACTGAATTTTATACTCTGCTAGCAAAGCTTTAAATTGTGAATCTTGTGGGTTTTGCAATTCTAACCAATTTTGCAATTCACCTGGTTTATTAAGTGCCTCAATATTTTTAAGGATGGCAGTGGTCGATGTTGGAACTGGGTGTACATTATTATTAACATCAACAGATGACGGTATTATTTGCCCAGAGCTTGCGTGGCGAGAATATGCAAATGATGCATGGGTTAATGCCAATTCCAATTTTGCATTGTTTAATGCTAACTGATTAAGCGCATCATCAAGGCGCATTTCGTTTAATATTTGAGATGAATTAGGAATTTTTAGCCATTCGGGCTTAATTTTAGTTTTAGAAATTTCAATCAAACTTTGAATATTGGATGCTTTGTAAAGAACTGGGCGTAACGCAAAGGCTTCGGCATTGTTGATTGTATTTAATATTTCATTGGCTTTAGCAGAATTTAAAATATTATTTTCGAACCAAAGAGATTTATAATTGTTCAATATGAGCTTGCGTTTAAGCATTTTTCGCTCTTTTTTCCAAATGTTTAAGCCTGCTATAACGCTTTTCTTTTTGGATAAGGTTTGGAGATGCAGGCGGGTTAGGCCATCCAATATTGGCAGCGTATGCACAATATTTTTTAGTTTATAGACGGTAAGTGGGTTTTTAACGGGCTTCGTTGGATTAAATGCGATTTTTGGAAAATCGGCATATGCCACAAAAGCTTTTTGTTGGTTTATAATGATTTCTAAAGCGGTTGGAACCTTGGTGCTTTTACTAGGCTCGACTATAGCACTTGGATTGGACGTGTTGTTTTTTGCGTCTTCAACTTTAGGTGTTAAAGTGGTGTTTTGCGCGGCAAATGCGGTCGCGTTAAACAATGCTGCAAAGATTATAAGCAGAACCTTTATTGCTATTTTGTTATTATAACGCATCAACACCTCCATTTACGGTATTTGTCTTCGTAAACCAATATATAATTATTGTACATATTTTTTTGCAAATTACTGTTAAAAATTGAAATTTTTAAGTTTTTCAATGCAATATTATGAACGTCTTTCTAAATCGAAATATAAACTAATGTATTATAATGTTTATGAAGATTTAAATAACATTTTTGTGATCGACGATAAGAAACTTTGTTGATTTCACTAAATAATTGAAGCTGCTGGAGCTATATTAGTCTACTTCTGGTCTAATCCTAAATCATGAACTTTTCTGTATAAGGTCGAGCGGCCAATGCCGAGTTTTCTGGCGACCTCTGACATGTGCCCACGGTAACGGTTCATTGCCAAACGAATCATATCGGCTTCGACTTCTTCTAAACGGCGCATTTCACCATTTTGCGCAATTGCGGGTATTTCGGCATCTCTTCTGGTTGTTGCAAGTTGTTCTGTAGCAAAATTTGCGCCGTTAAATGGCGTGCGTTGTGGCATTAAATCTGGAATGTGGACATTTGGGTTGTTGGCATTCATGCCCGCTGCATATTTATTGTTGTGGTAGTTGCCGCCCGATTCTATGCCGATCATGGCAGGGCCTTGATGGTAAATATCTGCGGTTAGTTCTGGCGCAGGTGCAGCCGGTATTTGCTGGTTATAACCTACAACATGGTGATTATAATACTTGTCTTGGTTATCAAGCTGGTTATCATACTGATAATGGTAGTAATAATGTTAATATTGGACCACATGCTGGTTATTATGCATATAGTGACGAACAATGTGTCAATATAGGATATCATGCTGGTTATGGTTATAGTTCAAGTGCCTCAAATAATAATGTTAATATAGGAAGCAATGCAGGACGTCATCAAAATAATTGTACTGATTGTGTAATGATAGGTCAATATGCAGGTCATTACAATCGTGGTGGAAATTACAATATTATGATGGGTCATTATGCTGGATATCAAACACAAGAAGGCGATTACAATGTATACATGGGTTATCAAGCTGGTTACCATGCGGATCGTAATAACTCCAGCTATGCCTGTAACAATAATGTCTGTATA
>JABSRY010000183.1 GCA_013214985.1 Hyphomicrobiales bacterium | reverse complement strand
GTCGGTAAAAGTCTTTGTCCCCCATTGTATTTTTGCCGGCCTTTTGTTTTATTTTTATAAAATTTAGTTCAAATTTTAACTATATTCTTAGCTTTTCATTTATCTCTCAAACTTAATTTGTTAATATTTGGTTAACATTTGTACTGCGTATTGAGGTAAAACATGAATATTTTAAATAATATTAAAAATCTATTAATCAAAACTATAGTTGTGGCGTTAATTGTTCCAACAATCATAACACCAACTTTTTCATTAGGAAAAAATGGCAGCTCAAACGTTGACTGCTTAACGCTTAGTGCTGCATATGGTAGCGATGGTGGTGCTGCATGGGCGCAAACAAATGGCGTGGAGGTATGTTCAGAGCAGGCTCAAGGCCAATATCAAATGCAGTATCAGGCACAAGCTCAGTATCAGTACCAAGCACAAATTCAATATCAATATCAATATCAAGCCCAGTCGCAATATAAGTATCAAGCGCAAGTTCAATATCAAAACCAGGGTCAATATCAAGCCCAAGGTCAATATCAAGGTCAATATCAAGGGCAAATCCACCACAATAATGGTGGTGCACAAAGCAGCATCCTAAACGGTTTTAGCTCAGGTGGTAGTAATGGGTTTTCAGCCAATACTGGCATCACCATCGGTGGCGGCGATCATAACAATGGCGGCGGCAATCATGATGATTGTACATGTACCGACGGCGATCACGAACATGATGGTAATTATGGCAATGGTGGCCACAGTAAAAATGGCCGATAATAAGTTATAAACACATAAGTTAAAATGGCGGCATTTATGTCGCCATTGTTTTTTGTTTAGTTTTAAAAGTTATAAATCAAATGTTGCCATTATTGGGACATGGTCAGATGGCTTTTCCCAATCCCTTGTATAACTCTCGATTTGGCATTCGGTTAAATGGTCAGCCAATTGAGCAGATACTAATAGGTGATCAATTCTAATACCGTGGTTTTTTGGCCACGCACCCCTTTGATAATCCCAAAAAGTATATTTATGATCTTCGGCAATTGCAGCATCAAAACAATCCGTAAAACCAAGGTTTTTTAAACTTCTAAATTTCTCGCGGGTTTGTGGCAATATTAATGCGTCTCCGCGCCATGCTTCGGCATCCCAAACATCTTCATCCGTGGGTATAATATTGTAATCACCGCCTAATAATAACTTTTCTTCATATTCAAGTAAAGTATTTGCATGTGCCACTAGTCGGTCAAACCATCTGAGTTTATAAGGGTATTTTTCGGTATCAACAGGGTTACCGTTTGGCAAATATATAGAAGCAACTCGTATTGCCTCATCACCAACACTAATAACCGCTTCAATATATCTACTTTGTTCATCCTCATCACCGTCAATTAAAAACGGCAACCCCGTAATCACTTCATCAATTGGGTGTTTAGAAAGAATAGCCACGCCATTATAGGTTTTCTGGCCATGTGTCGCCACATTATAACCAAGGTCTTCAAACACTTCACGGGGGAACTTTTCGTCGGTCATTTTTAATTCTTGCATTAGCAGAATATCAGGCTCAACCTTTTTTAAAAATTTTGCAACATTAGGGTGACGCACATTAATGGAGTTAACATTCCAACTAACAATTTTCATAAATTAATTCTCATATTTGTAAAATTTCACCGCATAATCAGGTTCATGCGTTATTTCACCGATTATTTTAAAACCCAATTTTTCATGAAATGCATGCGATTGTGGGTTGTCGGGTATTGTATTCACTTCAGCAGTTAATGGTACAGATTGTTGCTTTGCTGCATTAAATGCAAATTCATATAATTGTCGACCAATGCCCAAACCGCGTGCTTGTTCAGAAATTATGATTCGATCCACATATAAATGTTTGTCACTTTTAGCACTGTGCCACGCATAATTTTTGCTGGTAACTGCCTTGCCTTCGCGCAACAAAATCACAGCACCTAACGGCTGTTTATCTTCATAAGCAATCATACAAAAGTCAGACTGCTCGATAATATAACTTAGCTCGGTTTCTGTTAATGGGTTAACTGCAGGCACGCATGCATTGTTGAGCTTAATTAGCCACTTGAGGTTATCTTCATTGTAATTTATTAATTTTACCAATGTGTTACATCCAATACTTAACTAGTTACATTGAAAATGAAACACCGCAACCACACTCAGCAGCAGTGTTTGGGTTGGTAATTTTAAATGCCGAGCCCGCAATATCATTCACAAAGTCTATCGTTGCATTTTCCAAAAATGGCAACGAGGTCGGGTCAATCAAAACAAAGGCATTATCCCGCCCTAAAACCAAATCATCATCATTTCTGTTTGTAACAATGTCATATTTATATTGAAAGCCAGAGCAGCCACCACCAAGAATGCTAATTCTAAGTTTGGAGCTATCGGCCTCTTTGGCTAATATTTTTTCAATTTGCTTTAACGCTTTGTCTGTAACAACGGGGTTTTCCATATAAATCACCAAATTTAACGATTGCCGACCAAATTATATGCTAATTTAATGGTCTAATTAAGGTTTTTAGGCTATTTCCTATTTATACTATAATATAAGGTAGTTTGTCATGAATTTTAAGCCCCAAAATTATGAATCTTTAATGGCTAGCTATGCACAAAAAGGCAGCTTGAGTAAAGGTCGCCTGTATAATGAGCAAGAAAGCGAGCATAGAAGCCCTTTCCAGCGCGATAGAGACCGCATAATCCACACAACCGCCTTCAGAAGATTACAGTTTAAAACACAAGTTTTTGTGAATCACGAGGGCGATCATTTCAGAAACCGCCTAACCCACACAATTGAAGTCGCGCAAATTGCACGAACTATTTCAAAAGCACTGTTTTTAAACGAGGAATTGGCCGAAAGTTTGGCATTATCGCACGATTTAGGGCACACACCCTTTGGCCATTGCGGCGAAGATGTCTTAAATCAGTGTTTAAGCGATATTGGCGGGTTCGAGCATAATGCTCAGAGCCTAAAAATCGTTACAAAATTGGAACAAAGATATGCAGACTTTGATGGCTTAAACCTCACTTGGGAGGCCTTAGAGGGTTTGGTAAAACATAATGGTCCTTTATTAGATTCAAAATCCCAACCCGCAAAACGATATGCTAAAAATGGTGTGCCACGTTATGTGAATGAGTTCTGCAAAAGCTTCGATTTAGAAATTAATAAATTCTCAAATTTGGAAGCCCAAATTGCCGCCTGTGCGGATGATGTCGCCTATAATAACCACGATATTGACGATGGTCTTCGGGCAAATTTGTTTAAATTTGAAGATTTATTCGAGCTGCCCATATTTGGCGATATATTACGCGATATTAAAGTAAGATATGCCGATATTTCACCAACAAGGCAAATGCACGAGGCAAATCGAAAATTAATAGGCTTAATGGTCGAAGATATTTTATCGAATACCAAAAATAATATTGAAAAATACAATATTCAAACAACCGAAGATGTGCATAACGCGCCCATCGCGATCGGTAATTTTTCAAATGAAATATTAGATGCTATTAATCATCTTCAAGCATTTCTAATGGAAAATATGTACCGCGCCGAATCAGTATCGATCGAGCGAGTAGCCGCTGCAAAAATTATCGAAGATCTATTTGAAATTTATCTGCTAAAACCCGAAAATTTACCAAAAAATTGGCTAGTCGAAAATTCCCAAAACAGCATGTCGGTAACAAAACGCAAAATTGGCGATTTTATAGCAGGCATGACAGATAGATTTGCAATAACAGAGCATAAACGATTATTTGCCAATACCCCGCAAATGCGTTAAAAGATTCACTAATTTATAATAAAGATTCTGTAATTACATTATAACAAACTAATTGCAGCAAGTAAGAAAGAAATCCATGGATATTTTTGTTCATTTCAAATCGGTTATTGTTAAAATTATTTCTGATATGGGTCACGCCCATATTGACTTCACTCGAATTAATACCGAGCCACCTCGCGATAAAACACATGGTGACATTGCAACCAATGCCGCAATGGTATTGTGCAAAACCCTAGGAATGAACCCCAGAGAATTAGCAACCCAAATTGCCGATAAACTCAAAGATAACACCGATGTTGATGATGTAAATGTCGCAGGGCCTGGCTTTATTAACATTAAAGTTGCCAATGCTTTTTGGGCAAATAGATTTGCCGAATTAGTAGCCGATAAAGAATCATTTGGTCGCCCCAAAAAGCATAACAAAAAGCTAATAGTTGAATTTACGTCAGCTAACCCTACAGGGCCAATACATATTGGTCATGTTCGCGGCACCGTGTTCGGCGATAGTCTGGCAAGTTTATTAGAATGGTCGGGCCATGATGTATTTCGCGAATATTACGTAAATGATGCGGGCAGCCAAGTGGTGACCTTGGCGCGTAGTGCGTTTTTGCGCTATCGCGAATATTTGGGCGATGATATAGGGGAAATTCCTAAAGGTTATTACCCTGGCGACTATTTAAAACCCGTCGGTAAAGATATTGCCCAAATTCACGGCGATAAATTAAAAAACATGGATGAAAAAGAATGGCTGCCAGTCGTTAAAGAAATTGTGATGAAAAGCATGATGGAAATGATTAAAGCCGATTTAGCGTTGTTAGACGTTAAATTTGACAATTATTTTTCAGAACGTGAATTGCATGATGACGGCGCAATTGAAAAAACGTTAGCCGATATGCGTGAGCGCGGCCTGATTTATGAAGGCGTTTTGCCACCCCCTAAAGGCCAATTGCCAGACGATTATGAAGAACGCGAGCAAACATTATTTAGAGCAACCGATTGGGGCGATGATATCGATCGGCCATTGGTTAAGTCAGATGGTAGTTACACCTATTTTGCGGCGGATATTGCCTATCATAGAAATAAATATTTACGTGGCTTTAACGATCAAATAGATGTGTTGGGTGCCGATCATGGCGGTTATGTAAAACGCCTTAAAGCGATTGTGCGTGCGGTCAGCAATGATGAAGCAGAGTTAGATGTTAAAATTTGCCAAATTGTTAAATTGCTTAAAGATGGTGAAGTTCAAACCATGTCAAAACGTTCGGGTAATTTTATTACCTTAAACGAGTTGCATGCAGCCGTAGGTAAAGACCCGATTCGGTTTATGATGCTATATCGTAAAAACGAAGCACCAATCGATTTTGATTATGATAAAGTGACCGAAAAAAGCCGTGATAACCCGGTATTTTACGTGCAATATGCCCATGCAAGGGTTTATTCCATCATGCGTCAAGCAAAAGAAGCGTTTAATGGCTTTGATGTCGCAACATATGATTTCACCAAATCAGATCTTAATTTGTTGCAGGATGAATCTGAAATTAACCTAATGAAACATCTGCTTAATTGGCCAAAAGTTGCCGCGACTGCCGCCGAGTTTCACGAGCCACATCGTATTAGTTTCTATTTATACGATCTTGCGGCATTGTTTCATTCGCTTTGGAACAAAGGCAAAGAGAAGCCACAATTGCGTTTTATAGTTGACAATAATGAAGATTTAACCTTGGCTCGTTTGGCAATGGTACGTAGTGTTGCGTATATAGTAAAAGCTGGTCTTGATATTTTAGGTGTGGATGCACCCCATGAAATGAGATAATTGTCTATATCCAGTGTTATATGGGCTCGATCAATTCATGGTTATTAAAAATTTAAGATTAA
>JABSRY010000182.1 GCA_013214985.1 Hyphomicrobiales bacterium | reverse complement strand
TTCCGAGATCAAGTTACAGATAATTTCCGTATAATATCACATCAAGACTTTCGGGTCTTGGAGTGAGGCGTGTATAATAGGAACAACACCATATACAGAGAAGATATACAAAAAATTGTTGGCGCAATTGCAGTAGCATCATCAAATAAAGGCGTATTCATAACGACCTCTAGCTACTCCGACGGCGCTAGAAAATACGCAGAAAATTTGAATGGAAATACAACCATAATTTTAATCGATGGTATTGAGCTTGCAAAGTACATTTATGATTTTAACTTAGGAATGCAATCCGATCAAATTCTTGAGATTAAAAAATTAGACAATGATTTTTGGGATAAGTTACAAGACGCTATTTCCAAGTAAACCATTTCAAACAGCTTCTGTAGACTTCGCACCTAAATCTGTAAAAAAGCGGAGGAGGTATCCATCAGGATCTTGTATTAGAAACTCACGATTTCCTGTTAATTTATCATCCGCTCTGTACCAATTTTCTTTAATCTCTGCAAAGGGTGATAATTTCCGTTTTAGTATTCTTTGGTATAGTTTATCGATATCGCTAATTTCTATTTGAAAGTTAATGCCGCGGCCAAATGGTTGATTAAGCTCGGCAGTTTGCCATGATGGGTTTGCTCTAGAAATCTGGTCGAGCATAAATTGAGCGCCCTCAAGGTCTATATAAGCAAAAAACTCTTCTTTACGCTCATATTTAGCTTTAAAACCTAGTATTTCTATATAAAAATAAAGTGATTTTTGAATGTCGACTACGCTAAGTTCTGGTACAAGTTTTGCCCATTCCATTTTTATGCCCCTACGTTAAACTTTTACCCAAAGCTTACGCCACTCTGGTGCCGAAAAATTATCTGGCCAAAATTCTTTTTGGCGGTGTATCAATTGGCTTCTTACCGTATGAAACGTTATTGCTCTGGCCTTTAACTTTCCATTAGTTACCGAAACATCTGTCACCACTTCATTGACTTCACAAATAATGCTATTAATTTTGAATTCCCAAAGTCCATCTGATGGGTAGTTTTCATTTATTTTTATAAAATTATCTCGCCCAATAATCAACTCGTTCGATTGCGGCCAATATATTTCACAGTCTTCGGTTAAAAAATCAGTTGCCTTGCGAAATTCATTTGTCTGCATCGCCTGCCAATAGGCCTGAACTAACTGTTTTGGTGTCATCAAGTTTCACTTTTTATGAGCGTTTTGCCGCTTGGTTGCGCTTAGTTGATTTTTCATTTTAGTATCGATATTATAAAATAGTTGGGTTTACTATGGGCATATTAATGTTTAAGTAGAAATAATATTATTTTTACTTATTTCGAGTGTCTTTATGTCCTTTTTTAACCAACATCTAACCATCATTTTGGTAATAATTCTAATTATCCCAGCATCACTTATACTAAGTTTACTACATAAATTTTCAGCATTTCTAATATATCGCATTGTAGATAATAACTTCAAAAATCTTAAAGCAACCTCCTTAATGTTTTTAGTTAGCAACGCAATATTGGTGAGTATTACCTCTGCTTTTTCAATTTATATTTCGATACATCTGTTTCAAGTTGACTTAGAATTTCATATCAAACTAATTGGTTATATTTTTGTAATTATTGTAATTATTGTAATTATTGTAATTATTGTAATTATTGTAATTATTGTAATTCAAATTATATTAAACACAAGCCTGCTCACTATTGCCTATGCATTTTTGACAAGAAATAACCAAAAAACATCAATCAGCTGCAAAGAAATAGATGATCGAAATTTGTTTTTAACCAACTTCTTTTTTATAATCATGCAATGCATTATTAGCTATTATTTTTCTGATTTATTAGTCATCTAAAAAGCCCTTGCCAATGCCGCCTGTGTGTTCTAGCTTAAGCACATCAGCTATTGTTTCGGCTATGTCACAAAATGAATTGCGGGCGCCGATACTGCCAGGTTTAATGTTTTTACCATAAAGTAAAACTGGAATATGCTCTCGTGTATGGTCATTACCGCGCCATGTTGGGTCGTTGCCATGGTCTGCGGTTAGGATGATGATGTCATCATCATTCATTCGTGCATAGAGCTCGGGCAGGCGTTTATCAAATTCTTCTAGCGCATTTGCATAACCAACGACATCACGCGGATGGCCGAAAAGCATGTCGAAATCTACAAAATTTGTCATAACAAAGTCGCCATCTTTTGCCAGTTTTTCGGCTTCTAATGTGGCATTAAACAAGTTGTCGTTTAAATGCGCGCGAATGCTTTTAGTCACCCCTCGCCCCGCATAAATATCGGATATTTTACCGACCGCAATTACTTGCCTGCCTGCGTTTTTTGCACGGTCTAAAATGGTGTCATGGGTTGGCGCTATCGCGTAGTCATGCCTGTTGCCTGTGCGTTCAAAATCGCTCGCATCATTGCCAATAAACGGTCTGGCGATTACCCGCCCGATGTTTAACTCTATGGTTAAATCAAACGCGATTTGGCAAATCTCATAAAGCCTATCTAACCCAAAATGCCCTTCATGCACGGCGATTTGGAACACACTATCGACCGACGTGTAAACAATTGGTTTGCCCGTTCTAATGCTTTCTTCACCTAACTCTTTGATAATTGGGACACCCGAACCATGCTTGTTACCAAGCACACCAGGTAAGTTAGCGCGTTTACAAAATTCGGCAATTAAATCATCGGGAAAACAAGGCTCAGTCAATGGGAAATAGCCCCAATCTATATCGACGACAAATCCGCCAATTTCCCAATGGCCTGTTGGGGTGTCTTTACCCATAGATTGCTCTATCGCATAGCCATATTTACCAATTATCTTTTGATCTTTGCTAAAGTTGGGTGCCAATATACCTGATGACATTTCGCCCGCTAAACCGAGCCCTAAAGCGGCCAAATTTGGCAAATTAAGCGCACCAGAACGCACGCCTTGTTTATCTGCCTTGCCCGCGGCACAATGCTGCGCGATGTGCAAAAATGTGTCAGAACCAACATCACCAAACTTGTCGGCATCGGCTGCGGCGCCTATACCAAAACTGTCTAATATCAATAAAAATGCGCGTGTCATGGGCAACCTCCCTATTATATAGGTTTATCGTTCAAAATTTTATAAACTAATTTAGTTTGCTTAATATCATTGCCAATAATATAGGCTTTTTGCATAAGCTCAGCTGCTGTTTTGGCTGCATCTTCGCTACGCGCAAACACTCTTGCAATGGGTTGGCCTTTTTCGACCTTTGCGCCAATTGGTAGGCAATTATCAAAGCCCACGCCAAAATCCACCGCGGCAGAAGGGTCTGTACGCCCCGCGCCCAGCTTAATGGCAGCAAGGCCAATGTTGCGGGTGTTTATATCCGCGATTGTGCCCGTTTCCAAACATGGAATATTGACCATTATCGGGGCAAATTCTAAGTATTTATCCATATTCTCGATAAAATCTCTTGGCCCATTGAGCTCGGCACACATGCGGCCAAAACATTCGGCAGCGGCACCTGATGATAACGCTTCTTTAACACGTTTCTCGGCGGTTGCTTGATCTTTTTCCATAGAGCCTAGAATAAGCATTTCAGAACATAACGCCACCGTAACATCGTATAAACGCGGATCTATATGCGCACCCGTTAGGAAGTCGACAGCATTTTTAACCTCGACCGCGTTACCAACGGCCGACGCTAAAGGCTGGTTCATATCGGTAATGATTGCAGAAGTTGGCAAACCTGCCTGACGCGCCACGGTTAGCAAACTATTTGCCAAGCGTTCGCTATCCTCCAGCGTTTGCATAAACGCGCCTGAGCCAGTTTTTACATCCAAAATCAGGCCATCTAAACCCGATGCTAATTTTTTAGACAAAATTGAGGGCGTAATAAGCGCATCGGCCTCAACCGACGCCGTTACATCGCGAATGCCGTACATTTTTTTATCGGCAGGCACCATATTGGGTGTTTGCCCAATAACCGCGCAACCCACTTGCTTAACAATGCGCCTAAAATCGGCAGGGTCTGGCAAAGTGTTATAGCCAGGGATTGAGTCTAACTTATCTAACGTGCCGCCTGTGTGGCCAAGCCCACGGCCTGAAATCATCGGCACATAGGCACCGCAAACTGCTAAAATTGGCGCAAGCATTAGGCTTACATTATCGCCAATGCCGCCTGTTGAATGTTTATCAAGCACGGGGCCATCAAGCGACATATCCGCCCATTCCATACAGTCCCCACTATCGCGCAATGCAAGGGTTAGCGCCACACGCTCATCGACACTCAAATCGTTAAAAAACACCGACATAGTAAAAGCAGCGACCTGTACATCGGTCGTATCGCCAGTTTTTATGCCCGCTATAAAGTCAGCTATTTCATCGTCTGATAATTTGCCGCCATCGCGTTTTTTACGAATAATTTCTTGTGGTAAATACTTCATTATTTTTCTTCCCTAAACACCGTAAGGTATCCATATATTTTTAACTTGTGTAGACTTTCGCAAGAAAGTTTCACCCTCGGCAATGGATGCATCTGCCCAAGGGTAAGCTTTGCCTTCATTTGTCCAAACCTGTTTAAGGTTATGAATGCTAAGTTCTTTAACCATCTTGCAACCTGCATCCGCACCAAAATACCACATTGCATCGACATCATCATGCTCGACCAACGTTTTACTGAGCTCATCTTTTGGCCCTGTAATGATGTTGACGACACCTGCTGGTAAATCCGACGTTTCTAAAATTTGATAAAAATCAGTTGCCAATAAGGGAGCGGTTTCGGACGCGATTGCCACCACACAATTACCCATGGCAATAGCCGGCGCAACCAATGAAATAAAGCTCAATAATGGCGCTTCATTTGGGCAAGTAATGCCAATAGTACCAATTGCTTCATTCATCGCGATTGCCACAGCGCAGGTGGGTGGGTTATGCACCGCACCGTCATATTTATCCGCCCATGCGGCATAGGTGAATAAGCGCGAGATAGATTGCTCAACCTCGGTCATTGCAAGCTTGCTGCTTATGCCTGTGCTACTAACAATGCGGTTAGCAAATTCATTGGCTCTTATCTCTAAATTTTCAGCAATATAATATATAATTTGCGCCCGCAAATGGGCGGTTTTACCTGCCCATGATTTGGCTTTTAACGCAGCCCCAACAGCATTACGAATATCCTTACGGCTACCGTGCGGCACTTCGGCTATCTGCACACCTTTCGCATTCATTACGGGTAAGGAATGACCATTATCTGGGCGGGTTTGTTTGCCACCAATATATAGTTTTGCGGTGCGGTCAATGGTGGTGGATTTTTCAACTTCGCCAGTGTTTGGGGTTGGCACTTCCTTAAGTTTGGCTAGCTTGCTTAAATATTTTGGCTTTAAATATTCGTGCATGCCCTCGCGGCCACCTTCGCGGCCATAGCCACTTTCGCGGTAGCCGCCAAAGCCAACTGCTGCATCAAATTGGTTGGTGCTATTAACCCATACAACCCCAGCTTTTATTTTTGGTGCTATGTCTAAACATTGGTTAATGTCTTCGCTCCAAACACTTGCAGAAAGGCCATATTTGGTATTATTGGCCAGCTGTTCTGCTTCGTCATTCGTGCGGAAAGTTAGTACCACTAACACGGGGCCAAATATCTCTTCCTGCACGATATGGTCTGCAGGGCTGACATCCGTAAAAATAGTGGGTGGAATATAACTACCA
>JABSRY010000181.1 GCA_013214985.1 Hyphomicrobiales bacterium | reverse complement strand
TGCGTGGGGTGCACGCCAAAACGACTGGCTAGCTCCGTGATAGTTTGTTCGCCCTTTATAGCTTCCAAAGCAACACGTGCTTTAAAAGCTGAATTATGGTTCTTACGTTTAGACATTTCTTGTTTTCCTCGTCCGGTTAAAAACCAGTCAAGCAAAAATTGTAGCTTAAGTCACTGTCTCATTATTGGGGACTACCTCACATTCATAGCAGATTGCCAATGCTATATTTTTATAACCACGTAAAGTAATTGTTTTATTTTCACCGCTATCAAACATGTTAATTTCGCTAGGGGCTAAACGAGTTTTAAGGTAAGCATATGGTTTCTGATTAGGACTAAAAATCATTAAACCAATATTAGGTTTGTTGTATGTTTTAATCGGTGCACCAATGCAAATGGTAATTTTATGCATATTTGCTAATGTTTGAAACACTTTAAAACGAACGTCGTTTTCATTGGTTGCCAATTGTTTTGCTATGCTGGGATGGTACCCAGTAATTGATAATTCAGGGAAGATAATAATATTGGAATTTGTCTCAATGGCTTGATTGATAAAATCGATATGAAGTTTTATATTTTCGTCGATATCGGCCTTAATGGCTTTATATTGTACAAGACAAATTTTCATCATTCAGTCTCATTTATAAAGGGTTAGAATATGGTTAGTGATTTTTTCAACCAAAGCGTCATCTCTTAATATGCGTCTGTGTCCCAAACCTTCGGTGCTCAAAAATTCGCCACCTTGCCACTTGTTTTTTAACGCCAAAAAGTCAGAATAAGGTATTTCTTTGTCGTTCTTATCATGAATAATGAGTACCGAACTTTGTTTATAAATAGTCAAGTTTACTAGGCTCATATCATCTATATTATATTGGCTAAGGTTGTTAATATGTTCCAATATAAGTGTCTGAGATCTTTTGCTAACCTTAATCAAATCAAAATATCGTTTAAAAATGCCCGTAATATCGGTCGGGCAAGAAATAATGGTAACAGATTTTGGCAAACTCATTAATTTGCTTAATAACCCTATGATTGCCCCACCCATACTATGCCCAACAATTGCATCGGGTGTTATGTATTCCTGTTTTAGGTCTTCGGCCAATGCAAAGGTCATTTCTAACAAATTGGTTTTATTGCCAGGGGATGCGCCATGTGCTGGGGCATTCCAAGTAATTACTCTATAGTTTTTTGCAACTAATGATCTAATTAATTTATGAAAGGTCGTGCCGCGTGATTCCCACCCATGTATCATAAGGGCAATGGGCTGCTTAGCATCAAAGTTATTTGACCACTGATTGGCTATTCGTCCTGAGCTAAATTTTATTTGTTTGGCATCTTTAAACAATGCCTTTTCTTCAAGGGTTCGGTCAAAGCGTTTTGGCCGACTAAACAGTTCAACGGCTATTTTGGCACCCAATGCGGGCGCTATTTTAGATAATGTGCTAATTAAAAATACGAAGATTGATTTAAACATAATGCTCAATATAAATGGTTTACTAAAGTCGATATTTCGCCAAATTATTGCCTTAAAATTGCTTAAAAGCAACGAATATTAAAGCATTGTGAAGAAAATATGACGTGTGGTATGCAATAAACGCATGGCTGCATTTTGCTAACTCCGCTTTTAAGTTATACAAGCATTCGCTATATTCAAATCATCAAACGAGAGCAACACGCTTTCATAACACTTAGACAGTTAAAGGAATGAAAAATGACTATCCAAGCTAAAACACTAAAAACAAAAACACTACGCGGTATCTACGCAAAATAAATCGAAACTGCTAAACTTCGTCGTGCAGAAAAAGAATTGCTTAAACTAGACGACCGTATGTTGGCTGATATTGGCGTATCTCGTAGCGACGTACATGGTAAAGTTTGGGGCCAATTCTAGAGCTTACCCATTAAATTTTTTGAATAATGAAACTCGATCTACTGAAAGGATCTAAACATGGCATATATTACTAATAATGACGCAATGGAAACAAACACAACTTCAACTGTTTCAATTAAGATCGCAAACTTTCTTAAAGTAGTTGGAATTGCATTTGTTCAGTCTCAAGAAGCGCGAGCCCGTCGGCATGTAGCAAATTATATCACAAAAAGCTACCGTCCATTCTAAGGCAGTAATATTAACCACTTTCTTATCTTCGAATTTAACCTCGAAATAAACCTAAGTGGACTTCCTACACTAAGATGCGTTCAAGAAATTGAATGAAGATTAGAAAAGTAAAATATTATTTAGCAATTGAGTTAAGATTAAACCCTCTTCCATATTTGGTAGAGGGTTTTTATTTGCCTAAATGGTGAATATTAAGGTTGCCCATTCATCAATTATTTTGCGATCAACTTCGTTAAAACCTTGGGCTTTAAAATAAGCAGAAACCCAATTGGCTTGGGTGCCCAGTAAGCCAGATAAAATAAGTGACCCACCCGATGTAATATTTTTGCGAATATCAACCGCCATGGTGGTTAGTGGCTTGGCTAATATATTCGCAATTATCAAATCATAAGGTGCAGACTTTCGCAGTTCTGGGTGGTTAAACCCTTTAGCTGTAATGGGTTTTATTAAATTACTAACATTATTTATAATGGCATTTTCTTTAGTAATCAGGGTTGCGACAGGGTCTATATCGGTCGCGATTACTTGGTTTTTTAAAACTTTTGCGGCGGCGATGGCCAATAAACCTGTGCCCGTGCCAAGGTCAATGGCATTTTTATAAGCCCCAATATGGAGCAATTTATCAAGTGCAATTAGGCAGCCTTTGGTTGTGCCATGGTGGCCAGTGCCAAACGCTAAATTGGCATCAATTTGTAGTGATATAGCAGATTTTGGGCATTTTTCTTTATCATGCTGCCCATGTAAGAAAAACCGACCTGCCTGAATTGGCGCAAGCGCGGTTAAGCTTTCTGCCACCCAATTGGTATTTTGATCCAAACTAATAATTTTAATGTCTAACGGCGCTAAGCCTTGGTCAGTAAAAAGCTTGTTCACTTCGTCTATTTTAGGCACAAATTCATAATAAGCCCGCAAATCCCACTCTTGACTTTCGTCGTGGGTTTCAAACCAGGTGATGCTCATGGCTTCTGGCCATGTGGCCTGCTCTATAATATTAGCATATTGCTCAGAAATTGTTTTTTTAACAATGCATTGAACGTAAAACTTTGCTTCTTCCATATTGCTTGCTTCTTTTGTTAGTTTTGCAGGTGTTTAAGTGGTTTCTAAAAAAGACGCCACCACTTTTTTGCGACCTGCTCCATCGAAATCTACTTCTACGCGGCTGCCATCTGCGGCCAATACATAACCATAGCCAAATTTACTATGATGAACGCGCTCGCCCGTGTTAAATTCATTCTCGATTTTTAGGGCAGGTTGTCGCGCATTGTTAAACTGATAGCTACTGGCTTTTTTTGCATTTTGAGCGCGTTGCCAACCTGGCGTATTATAGGCACCACCACTAGTTTGGTCGTCACCAAAATAGCTATCATTTTGCTTGGCATAATTGCCATATTGGCTATTCGTTTGTTCTATTTGTGCATTTTCTATTGGCACTTCATCAATAAACCGAGAGGGCAAGTTATTTTGCCATTGGCCATGCACAAGGCGGTTTGCGGTAAAGCTAATCCAACAATAGTTTTTAGCGCGGGTTATTGCTACATAGGCGAGGCGTCTTTCTTCTTCTAGCCCATTCTGACCCGACTCGTCCAAAGCACGCTGATGCGGAAATTGACCTTCTTCCCATGCGGGCAGGAAAACTTTTTCAAATTCTAGGCCTTTTACGGCATGTAAGGTCATTAAACTAACCATTTCAGAATTATACTTTTGCTCGTCAACATCCATCACCAACGAAATATGCTCCAAAAACTCCCCTAAAGAGCCAAATTGCCCAATTTGACCGACTAATTCTTGCAAATTTTCAAGCCGTCCTGGTGCATCGGCAGTGATGGCATCTTGCCACATTTGGTTATAACCACTTTCTTCAAATATTAATTTGGCTAAATCGGTATGCGGCATTTCTGTAACCAAGGTGCGCCAACGCTCAAAATTTTGAATTAATTTACCCAGCTCAACCTTACATTTGCCACTTAATGGCTCGTTATTTATTAAATCTTGCGCTGCAATGAATGGGCTTAAATTTTTATTCTCGGCATAAAGCTTAAACTGCTCAACCTCTTTGGGTTTTAATTTATTTGCAGCATTGCCCAACGCTATTTCGAAGGCATTTTCTTTTTCTATGCCGTAGGGCAGGGACAGCACAATTTTTTTAATTTTCTTGCGCAAAGGGCTCGGAAAATTATCATCCTTAGTCATTTCAGTCGCGGCACTAAATATTGATTTATTAATCATTCTTGCGAAATGCTGCATTTTTGCTAAAGACGATGCGCCAATGCCGCGCTTAGGTACATTAATTATCCGCTGAAATTTTATGTCATTATCTTTGTTTTGAATAAGCGAAAGATATGCAATAACATCACGAATTTCTGACCGTTCGTAGAATTTTGGGCCACCAACTAAACGATATGGAATGCCTAATATAGAAAGCCTATCTTCAAAGGCGCGCATTAAACCACTGGTTCTGACCAATATGGCAATTTCGTTTAAATTTGTGCCTTCTTGTCTAAAATCTTCAATTTTTTCGCAAATGTTACGGGCTTCTTCATCCCCATCCCACACAGATTTTACAACTAATTTGTTGCCCAACTCATTTTTAGAAAATAAAGTTTTACCAAGCCTATCTTCATTATTGGCAATAACGCCAGAGGCCGCCGCTAATATATGCCCCGTTGAGCGGTAATTTTCTTCTAGTCTAACAATTTTAGCGCTGTCAAAATCTTTTTCAAAACGCAATATATTTTCAACTTCTGCCCCACGCCAACCATAGATAGATTGGTCATCATCCCCCACGCAACATATGTTTTGCGGCGCGTTTTTACCGTTGCCCGCCAGTAGGCGCAGCCATAAATATTGCACAATATTGGTATCTTGATATTCGTCAATCATGATATATTTAAAACGGTTTTGGTATATTTTCAAAACATCGGCATGCTCTTGAAACAACCGCAAACATTCAATTAACATGTCGCCAAAATCGGCAGCATTAGCAATTTTCAAACGGTCTTGATAGGTCTGATAAAGCTTAATACCCTTGCCGTCGGCGTAATCATGGGCTTCACTTTCGGGCACTTGTTTGGGTTGTAAGCCACGGTTTTTCCAATTATCAATGGCATTGGCTAAAGCCCGTGCAGGCCATTTTTTTTCGTCAATATTTTCGGCGCGTATTATGGTTTTTAGCATTCTAATTTGGTCATCAGGGTCTAATATCGTAAAGTCAGAGCGTAAACCAACAAGCTCGGCATGGCGCCTTAATATTTTGGCTGTAACCGCATGAAAAGTGCCCAACCATTGCATGTCATCCACCTGATCGCCAATTTGCACGGCGATACGTTGCCTCATTTCTCGTGCGGCTTTGTTGGTAAAGGTCACCACCAATAACTGGCTTGGCCAAGCTTTGGCTTGCGCTAATATGTGTGTAATGCGCGTGGTAAGAACCCGTGTTTTACCTGTTCCAGCACCTGCAAGCACTAATAATGGCCCTTGAATGCACAGCACTGCTTCTTTTTGTGGTTCATTTAAACCCGCCATAAAATCGGTGTTTTCAATTATACTTCGACGTGGTGTGGGC
>JABSRY010000180.1 GCA_013214985.1 Hyphomicrobiales bacterium | reverse complement strand
GCCAACGTCGACGACCCGTTGGACCTGCCAAAACCTCAACTCGACTAATTGACTCCAAATAAAGCTCACTTTGTACGACCATAAAAAACTCCTCAATAATCTAATAAATGCAGAATATAACAGCTAAGATAATCAGAGAAAAGGTGGGGGCGGAAAACCGCCTACCTCTGTTCCACAATGAAGAGCAGTGATGCAACTGATACGATTGACCTCGCCTTACAGGCTTCTGGTTGCGATAAGCCGCACATCAAGAAAAAACCTAGATTGTTATCTGATAATGGTGCCAGTTACGTCTCATCTGAATTTGCAAACTACTTGGATGATAAAAACATCAAACACACTCGTGGTGCACCATATCACCCACAAACACAGGGTAAGATTGAGCGATGGCATCAGACCCTGAAAAACAAGATATTGCTAAACCACTATTATTTACCTGGTGATCTGGAAAACCAAATCACAGAATTTGTCGAACATTACAACAATCACAGATACCATGAAAGCCTCAATAACCTCACGCCTGCCGATGTTTACTTTGGCCGTGGGCAGGAAATATTAAACCTGAGAGAAAGGATCAAAGCCAAAACAATACAAAAAAGAAGATTGCAACATCAAATGAATGCTGCATAATCAAACAATAAAGATGAACAAATCTCTAGCTTAGTTTAAACACCAATTAGTTCCAAAGCATTCGAAGACGGACACCTGCACGCAAAACATCTGTCACAGGATCAAATAGATCTTCTGCTGGATTCTTAAACTCTAATATTGTAGTATCACTCATGGCGTTGCCTTTCTTTTTTAATCATAAAAAAGGTACGCCAACCTAAGATTCTCTCAAAACTAAAAAATCATTCTTGCCCATACACCACTTCTGGGCATAGCTCTCTACTGGTGATTTGCCTGTGTGATCGCTGAGAGGATACTTATCCTGCTAATAAGGCCGTTATTTATAGTCGCACTTAATGTGAGCAAAACCCGATGATTGCAAGCGCGTCGCAGTTAATTCGAGCATAGTCGCAATTAATTTGGGTTTAAACATCTCGATAGATGCATATAATTCGAGCAGAAAACACGGATAAGTGCAAGCAGCTACAACTAGTTATAATTTTTTTAAAATTCCGTCGATGTATTTTGTTTTACTAAGGCTTCTCTGAATCTTTCCACTTGAAGTTTTGGGTAAGCTTCGTTCGTGGATAAATACAAGGTCATGCAGTGCTACCTGAAAATGTTGTGCAATTAGAAGAGAAATGTCACGTTTTGTTTCTTCGAAGTTGATGCGCTTGCGATCAACTCTTTTTACTTCCTGAAGTACAACTAACCTGTTAGATCCTTTGATGATAATTTCAAAAGCCGCTGTCCCACCATGTACTAAGTATGGATGAGATTGACCAACCAGTAGTTCAATATCTTGTGGAAATATATTGCGGCCACCAAAAATCATCATGTCCTTTATGCGCCCACACACAAAAAGTTCATTGTTATAAATAAATCCTAAGTCACCCGTTCTAAGATAACTTTCTGTGTTTTTGTTTCGTATTTGGGCGCGCATCATTTCTTTACTAAGCTCTGGTTGGCACAAATAGGTTTGAGATACATTTGGTCCGCTTATCCAAATTTCACCAATATACGCATTTGATAATTTAATTCGTGTATTTGGGTCGACGATTGCTAAGTCCAACGTTTTCGCTGGAACTCCACTGCTTACAACCTTTATAGCATCATGATCGGAAGAGAGTTTGACAAATTTATTTTCAAAGGCGGATTTGCTAACGGACAGAATGGATGACTTCAATGTTAAATTCCCACCAGAAACAAATAGTGTGGTTTCTGCCATACCATAACAAGGGAAATGAGAGGTATTATCAAAGCCATATTGGGAGTAGATCTGAGTGAATTGCGATAATGTACTCCTACAAATAGGTTCTGATCCATTAAATGCAACTTTCCAACTCGACAAATCTAATCCCTCCCTTTCTTCAGGTTTGATGTTGTTGATCATCAGATCGTACCCGAAGTTTGGTCCCCCGCTTGAGGTTGCATGGTAGTTAGATATTGCTTTCAACCAGCGTATAGGTTTTTGGACAAAGGCTAGTGGTGGCATTGAGATGCATTTGAACCCTGTAAAAATTGGTTGAATAACGTTACCTATCAATCCCATATCATGGAATGTTGGCAACCACCCAACCATTACCGTTTCCGACGTATGCTCGAATGCATCCTCAATCATGAAGGAATTTTCAACTATGTTCCGGTGGGTTATGCAAACACCCTTTGGAACCCCACTGGATCCAGATGTATATTGTATAAAAGCGAGATTATCTAGTTTGGTTCCATGTGATATTGAATGTACATCATCACTAGAACTTGACTGTGCTCGTTTATATTTAATCAAATGAACACCCCTATTTTTCATCATAGCAACAAAGTTTTCAGATAAAAGCGTTTCATCTTCCTCAGCAATAATTGCATGCTTAGTTTCGCAATCCAAAAAGATTTTTTCATACTTTTCTATCGGTGTAGACTTGCGCGGCATATGTACTGGAACAGCTACAATTCCTGCTTTTAGGCAACTCAAAAACATCTCTATGAAGCTCAAACCAGACGAAGCATAAATAATAATTCGATTTCTAGAAGAACATGTTTCGGATAAGTTGCGTGCATATAATGTTACGATTTCCTCAAGCTCAGCAAAAGTGAGTTTGTCGCTGAGGGTATCTCCGTTTTCCAAATATTCATAAACGACTTTATCAGGTTGAAAGCGTGCTCTTTCACTCAAAATATCTAATATTGTTTGGTTTCTTATAACAATCATTTTCTTTTTATACCCTTTCTATATTTGAAATTATCTTGCGTGCTATTTCTTTTTTGCATTCATTCAAAAAAAAATGCGTACCATCCATCCCGCTTATGTCAAATTCAGATCGAGTAAAATTTTTCCACGTAAGCATTTTGGATTGCCCTGCTACTTGATCCTCTTTACCAAAAATTGCGTGAATTGGAACATCAATTGCGTTGTTAATTCCTTCAATTTTGTAAAGTTCAACTGCCTCCAAATCTGCCCGGATGACTGGTAGCATATAAGTAATAATAGGTTTCATTAAGTTGTACTCTGAACCCGACAACCCATTGAGGTTTAATAATTTTTCTAACAATTCATCATCTTTCAATTTAAACCAATAAGGTGGACTTGTCGTAATTTCTGGAGACCTCTGTGCCACAATAAAGAGTAACGATGGAGACAGATCAAAATCCTTGATTAACAACTTGGCGAGTTCAAAAGCAATAAAAGCCCCCATGCTATAACCTAGAATAGAAAAGTCTTGGCCTTTGACTAGCTTGGCACTGCTCTCTGCTATATCCGAGGCCATTTCATATATGGTCCGGAAGTATTTTTGATTACTCTTTTGGCCATGGCCAGAGATATCTAGAGGAAGCACCTTGATTGATGGCGATAAGCAATCAGAAAGATGCCTGAAATACGATGATGTACCTCCAGCATACGGAAGGCAAATGAGTTTATGAATTGATTCTGTGTAAGGAGCGGCAGGTGTCATATTAAGTACTATTCTAAAAAATACCTTGTGCTTTTGACCATTGATAGATGCTACCAAAACGATCCTTATTTAATCTTGTATTGTGTTCCGACGATCTAATTTGGTGAACGATGTTATCATCTGATATATCGAAGGGCAGATCGAAAGATAGAAAGTTCGCTATTTCAGGATTAAAATTGTAAACATAATGCATTTGTTTCAACAATGCGCCAAACTGTATACGACAAGCATAAATGCGATCGTCGTCTCCATCCTCAAAGAAAGTTTCCCCTATCTTTTTACCAAAGGCTATATGGCGAGCTTCTTCCATGTGATGAACTCTCCAAAGCTCTTCGGTTAGCGGATCGCAATTTTGGCCTCTGACCGAGGAAATAACTGCATTTTCAGAAGTCCATTCGATAAATAGTGTAAAGATTAACCCTTCTTCTGGGGGCATTTCTGGAAGTTTTTTTGCCAATTCATCAAAACCTTGAGGCAGTCCAAACCAAGGAAGTTTTGCAATATCAAGAAAACGGTGGAACATAAGAATATGCGTTAGTTCTTCTCGCTCGAAGATCATCATATATTCATAAATTTGACGATTAAGCTGGTGTTTGTATTTATTGATATAGCTAGAAAATATGTAGGGGATAAGTTGCTCGAAGTGGATAAATAGCGATACATCGCGCGCGACCTCCATCCATGCCATTTCGAGTTTCTGTGCTGATGATAACATGTCAAAATACTTTGTCCCATAAAGCCACATATGGGATTCCAGTTTTGGCATTATGTTGCGATTAACCCCTATGTCCCAATTGAGGGATTTTTCGACGTCAATGTAGTCTTTGTAAGAAACATCGATGATACGTTCAAACATTTTTTTGTTTCCATCTTTGATCGATTTAAATAGTACCGATTCCATAATTTTAGTCCTTTCCAATTTCCATTGATATATACTTATCTAACAAGCGCGAAGCGCGGGAAGTAATCGGCCCTACCCTTTGCATGTCTCCAATTATAGTGTTGTTTACTCGACCGATTGCTTTGATGTGCCCTGCGGTACTTGATGTAAAAATTTCATCGGCTTCCATGAGAGACGAGAGTGAAATGTCTTTTTTTAGCACTTCAAATCCATCTTGAATTAGAAGTTCATAAAGAGTTTCTCGCGTGATGCCAAGCAGTATAGGTGCTTCGTCTGGCGGCGTTATAACAACACCATTTGAAACAATAAACAGATTGTCTGTTAGTGCCTCTGTCACATTTTGGTTTTCGTCTAAGAAAATAGCCTGATTATAACCTTTTGAAACGGCGTCTCTTGCAGCTGCTGAAATCAGTATGTAATGTCCTGTATTTTTGGATTTAAACAGTTGAGCATTCTGCTTGGGCTTAATAAATGGTGAGATAGTCGCCTTTTGTACAGGGATCTGGCGATTTATTGTATCTGGGAGAACAAATGCCATGATGAACGTCGTCGTTGCGCCAGAAGCACTCGCCATTTGTTCATATCCATCGGACTGTATACACAAGGGTCGCAAATAGGCATTTTGCAATTGATTGGCTTCAATGATGTCAGCGGTAGCTCGACATAATTCATCAGTAGTGAAATCAAGGTTCATTCCTGATGAAGCTGCCGAATGCGAAAAGCGCTTATAGTGCTCTGTTGTTTTAAAGCCTTTTGAAACTCCGGAGTCATTTTGAAAAACACGAATGCCTTCAAAGATTCCCGTACCATAGTGAAGGGCATGTATGCCAGGATCGATTGACACTTCGGACCAAGATAAAATTTTGCCATTTCTCCAAAGAAATGGCGTCCGAATTTCAGTAGAAAGCTGTTTTATATTGGTGCTATACATCAAAAATTTTCCCGGGATTAAATATTCCTTTTGGATCAAAGCAGGATTTGATATCTCGGTGAAGATTGAGCGTAGCCTTGGGAAGATTGTCCTCAAAAGTAGCCTTCTTTTTCAGCCCAATCCCATGCTCAAAACTTATCTGACCTGAGTTCTGAAGCGATAGATCAACAACTTGAGATAAGAAGTTTAATTGCCTGTCTGGAGATGCTTCTGAAGGGTTCACGGCGCCAAGAGCCGCAACATGTAGGTTGCCCTCACCGATGTTTCCGATCGCGGTCCAATTCACATCATGTGC
>JABSRY010000018.1 GCA_013214985.1 Hyphomicrobiales bacterium | reverse complement strand
TTTGGAAAGCTACCTTCTGGAAGAAGTGATAGAAGCTAAGTTTAAACGCCCAGAAACTATTAGCGGCGGCGTGATTATTTGGGGTGGATGGAATGATGTTTGGCGGGCAAATTTAACCTTGCGCGGTGCATCTAAAATATTGGCGCGGTTTGGGGGCTTTAGGGCTTTTCATGTGGCACAGCTTGATAAACGAGCCAGAAAATACCCTTGGGGTGATATTCTTATGCCAGGCCATGTGGTTAAAGTAGAAGTAACTACAAATAGGAAAAGTAAAATTTACCATGCAGGTGCTGCTGTTCAGCGTATTGAACGTGCTATTCATGAAGAATTTGGTGCGCAAATTGCCACTTCGATGGACGATGCTGAAATTGTTATTAAAGCTAGAATTGATGATAATAACATAGTGTTTTCGGTAGATACGTCGGGTGATGGTTTGCACAAGCGCGGTCATAAACAAGCCATGGGTAAGGCACCGATGCGCGAAACCATGGCCGCTTTATTGTTGCGTGCCTGCGGATTTACAGGCAACGAGCCTGTTCTTGACCCGATGTGTGGCTCTGGCACATTTTTAATTGAAGCCAGTGAAATTTCGCGCAATATGATGGCAGGCCGTGCGCGTAAATTTGCCTTTGAGAAATTAACTTCTTATGACAAGGCCGCCGTTGAGCGTATTAAACAGAGTTGGGAAGAGTGCGATAGCACGCAACATTTTTATGGCTCAGACCGCAATGTAAATGTTATCGGTTTTTCTAAAGACAATGCAAAGCGTGCCGGTGTCGATGATATTTGCACATTTAACCCCACGCCCTTATCAAACGTTATACGCCCAGAAGGCGCCACTGGGTTGGTGATTGTTAACCCGCCTTATGGCGGTAGAATTGGAAAGAAGAAAGACCTTTTTGCACTTTATAGTGCCTTCGGCGATGTAATGCGCGACCAGTTTAAAGGCTGGCGTATTGGCATGGTAACAAGTGATACCGAGCTTGCTAAAGCCACTAAATTGCCATGGTTGCCAACAGGTGCGCCGATTGCCCATGGTGGTTTGAAAGTTAAGTTATATAGAACAGATATTCTATAGGTTTTATATTAATTGAAAAATATGATGGGGGTACGCATACCCGCCATCACTTTATATAGGTGCAAATTTAATCTGCCAAAACAGCATGCAAACAATTGGCCGCTTCTTTGCCTTTTTGAACAAAATGCTTTTCGAAATATTCAATTAAGCTAGGTGTTTCTTGGAAATTATGCGGTGTTAGCGAAACGCTTAACACAGGCAAACTCTCATCTAGGCTAACGCGCATAAGGCCATCTAATACGGTTTGTGATACAAAATCGTGGCGGTATATGCCACCATCGACCACAAATGCGGCGCAGACAATAGCGTCATATTCACCCGTTCTTGCAAGCTGTTGGGCTTTAAGTGGCATTTCTAATGCACCTGGTACTTTAAAATCGGCAATTTCAATATTATCGTTAATTTGTTGGCCAAAACCTTGGCGCGATTGCTCGACAATATTTGCGTGCCAGCTTGCTTGAATATAAGCTATTTTTTGGGTTGCCATGTGATAATTCCTTTCATCGTTAGCAGCCCCAAGACATAAGAAATCATCGCGCATAAATGCGTTTTGAAATTCTCTTTCATCCGGACTATAACCGTCGGTTAAGGAGTTTCACCTTATCTGCTGACCCTATAAATATAAGCGCTCGTGGACTGTAACCGCCGGTGGGGAATTACGCCCCGCCCTGAGAAATGGCTCTACCATAGAGCCAAATTTAAATTACCAGTTGAAAGCAAATATGCAAGTGAAAAAAGGGTGCTTAACCAAAAAAAATGTGGTGCATATAACAAAGGGCTAAATGAATTTTTCGACGTCAATCTGTCGATATAGCTTGCCTATAGCAATATAATAGATATGCTTTATTCACAATCAAGCTTATTAAAAGGCGGCGACATGCAAAAAGACACTCCAATTAGTAGATACCCAGTTCCCAAACTTGAAGATTTGCCGAGCGATATTGCCGAGCGTATTAATGAAGTTCAAGAAAAAGCTGGTTTTGTGCCAAATGTGTTTTTAACTTTAGCCCATCGACCCGATGAATTTAGAGCCTTTTTTGCCTATCATGATGCATTAATGGAAAAAGATAGTGGCTTATCTATTGTTGAGCGAGAAATGATTGTGGTCGTAACCAGTAGTTTAAACCAATGCGAATATTGTGTGGTTGCCCATGGTGCAATTCTGCGCATAAGAGCCAAAGACCCATATATTGCAGATCAATTATCTATAAATTATCGAAAAGCCAATATTACGCCAAGCCAACGCGTTATGTTAGATTATGCTATTAAAGTATCGTTTAATGCCTATGAGATTGATGAAAGCGACATTAGCAAATTATACGACCATGGTTTTGATGAAGAAGATGTATGGGATATTGCTGCGATTTCGGCTTTTTTTGGCATGTCAAACCGTTTGGTAAATTCGACAGGCATGCGCCCAAATAATGAGTTTTATAATATGGGTCGAGAAGATAAAAAGTAATAATTACTCGGTTAGATATATATGCGGGTCCAAATAAAACATTTTACGCGAGCCGTGTGTTTCGTTGGTTGCTGCCCATGGACGCGGGTAAATAGTCGATATTGTATAGTGTAAGTGTGGTGGTTTGCCTTTGGCATTGCCACTATCACCAACGGTGCCAATTTTTTGCCCTGATGTAACAAATTGGTGTTTTTTAACATTTATGCTATCCAAATGCGCGTAATAATGTATTTTCCATTTTGGGCCTAAAATTAATATTATTTTGCCGCCTTTTTTCCAATTTGCAGTCCTTAATACAAAACCATCCACCGTCGCCAATAAATCGGTGCCTTTTTTTGCAAAAATATCGATGCCTTTATGGGTTAGGGAACTGCCCCAAGGTTCTGCCCAAAAACTTTTTTCTGACCAATCTGCAGTGGTTGCATTTTTAACGGGTATAGTTTTAAACTCGGGCAATAGTAGGCCAATTACAAATACTAAAACCACGCTAAAAATAACGCAGAATATTGTATATTTAGTTATTTTAAGAATGGACATGTTTTACCTAAAGAATGTCTAAGAAATAATCGATTATATCGGCATGATCATCAAACATAGTTATGTTTTTAATTTGGCTAAGTTTTGTCCATTTTGCGGCGACCGCATCATCACTTGCATTGGTTTTTGGGTAAGCACCGTCAATTAATGGTACTTCGATTAAATGCCCTACGCTTATACGGCTAATACCGAAACATCTTTTTGGGTCATCGAACAAATGGGCAGATTTAATATTGTCGTGTAAATTAAATGTAGATGGTAATATTATTTGGGTTTCTTCGATAAGTTCTCGAACGGCTGCTGTTGCAAAACTTTCATTTTGGTTAACAAAACCACCTGGTAATGCCCAACAATTTTTACCAGGAGCGGCGGCGCGTTTAATCAGCAAAACATGTGCATTACATATAAGCACACAATCGGCGGTGCATAATTTTAAAGTTTCGGGGTAGGGGTGATGCTCAAAAAGCATTGTTTCTTGTTCAAAATATTGTTTCTCTTCGAGCAAGTTCTCGTACTGGTTTGTGAGTGATAGTAAGTCATTATACACATATTGAGGCAAATATCGCTCAACCGTAGATAGATCTTTAAATTCTGTATCAAACCATACGTTGCGAATGGTAGTTGCATCTATAAGAACCGAACGCCCAACGGCATCATACGCCCATTGAGAAAAACTATTAAGGTAATAGGAGCTATCATCCTTACTGTAACCGACCAATGATATTAAGTCATTCTGCGAAGTAACCGCCGATACTTTTTGATTAAGTTCAATCTCCCACTTTTTTTCGGCATATCTATAGTCATTAGAAGGGAGGATACTTAATTTTGGTGCAGCGCCATTTTCTTTAGTCATATTAGCAAATGCTTGTTCTATCCAAGCTTTGCGTTTGCTGAAACTAAACGGGTTTTTAACCGATATGCGTTGATTCGCCGAGCCGACTAATATAATGACATGCTCATATTTTTGTTGCATATAGGACATAATGGTCAAATGACCAATATGTAACGGCTGAAACCGCCCAATAAAAATACCAACATTCATATTTTCGACCTTTATAATTTTCCAAGGTGCAGGATATTAATGTTTTTTTATATTGGCAAGGGCATATTCTATGAAAATTTGAAAGAATCTGTTTAATAAACAAAATAAACCACTTAATTGTGAACATATGTTAAAAATGTTCTAATGTTAGTTGCCATATTCAGCAATACCAATTATAAAACGGTTAGAAATTTATTATTGGTATTAGTCGCTTCTTCTCTTCGCACAGAGTTGTGACTTTAAGGTATCATCTGATTCTATTAGGTGATACCTTTTTTAATGATCGGCTGGGTAAAAAAATGCCCTTCATAATCGCCATATGTTAGCCAATATTAAAGAGCATCAGGGTTCGGAGGTTTCCAAAGAACAGAGAGATGTTTTACCCTCCAAATTTAGTTTGTCTTTATCTTTCAATTAATTTGAAATGCTTATTTATATTATTGCGGTAAATTTGCGCTACATTTGCCTTGTATAGGTTGCAGCATAATAGCTTTGACCGTCGATTAAATTTGTCATAACGCCGTTTTCATCTACCATTTCAAAACGGTGTTTTAGAATTTTGGAGGTAAGCGTATAGCCTTGTTTGGCTAAGCGTTGCCGATGAAATTCGAATAATGGAATATTCGCTAAAGGAGAAATGATGGTTAAACACTCTTCTTTAACTTCGATGTGGCTCATATTGTTGGTAATTGTGGACATTTCATTCCCTTTCTTAAATAATAATGCAATCAACAAGTTTACAATCGTTTGTAAATCTCTGAGTAAATAATTGACAAATTTTGCGAATAATGCAACATTTTTGACAAATGTGATTGTGATGTGTAAATTATTTACTGTAAATTTTTAAGAAATTGTAAATAATGTTAATTTGGGAGGCAGGTTTAAGTAAACTTTGTAAATGAATGGCGCAACAAACCCTGTATATCGGCAGTAAAATTAAAAAATTACGCCGCGACAAAAATATAAACCAAAAAAACTTAGCTTTAGAGCTGGGCATTAGTGCAAGTTATTTAAATTTAATAGAGCGCAACAGGCGAGGGCTAACCGTAAGCTTATTGCTAAAACTTGCCGATATTTTTAACATTGATGTTTCTGAACTCAGTCAAAACGCCGATACGCAATTAAGCAATGATTTGATGGAGTTGTTGGGCAATGATATGTTTGCCGATATTGGCATTACCAACCAAGATATTACCGATTTAACTATTGAAAACCCCGAGATTGGCAAGGCGTTTATAAGGTTATATGATAAATATAATATAGGCCTAAAAAAATATCAAAATGCAATTGAGCAATTTGCGAATGGTGAAGGCATTGATGCTAACAAATTAGGTAATGAGAATTCGGTAGAATATATGTCCGAGTTAATATCGGATTTTATTCAGCAGAATAGTAATTATTTTCCAAGTTTAGAACTGGCTGCCGAGCGCGTTCGGTTGGACATAGATTTAATGGGCGAGGGCTTGTTTCAGGGGCTTAAGGCATTTGCAAATAATAGCTTTTCGTTGCGTATATTAACCAGTGATCTACCCAATGATGAAAGCTATAAATTTGATAGAGAAATTGGGCTTCTAAATATCTCTAGCTTTTTGGACAATCAGAGCAGTATTTTTTGTTTGGCCGAGCATATTGGCATATATGCCGCAAAAAATGAGATAGATGATATTATAGAAAAAGCCGATTTTGAAGATGAACATATTAATGATTATTTAGAACAAACCCTATCGCGCTATTTTGCGGCGGCTATTATGATGCCTTATGATGATTTTTTGGCTCGGGCAAAAGAAACGCGCTATGATATTGACTTGTTAAGCCATACATTTAATGCGAGCTTTGAGCAAGTTTGCCATAGGTTAACCAGCTTGCAAAAACCAGGTGCAAAGGCTATTCCATTTCATTTTGTTAGAACAGATATTGCAGGGCATATTTCTAAGCGATTTTCATTATCGGGTATTAAAATTCCGCGTTATGGCACAGCTTGCCCAAGGTGGAATATATATGCCGCTTTTATGCAGCCAGGCAAAATTAATGTTCAAATATCTGAAACGCCAGATGGGCAAACTTATTTTTGCATTGCTCGTACCATTACCAAGGGCGTAAGACGTTATGGCAAGCCTTTGCGCCATTTTTCTATCGGGCTCGGGTGCAAATATATGCACGCAAAATCTATGATTTATTCGGATAGTGTTAATTTAAAAGACACCAGCCAGATTGTACGGATTGGTGCGACTTGCCCCATTTGCCAACGTTATGACTGCACTGAACATAAGGTATAATTTAACTTTTTACGATCCCATCATGTGGTTTTATATTTTGTGAGTTGGGGAATATATCCGCGACCGCCGCTTCAGTAATGTGCAAATGTTCGAGCAATATAGATTTAAAGACGCTTCGAACATCCATAGGTGGGTATAAATCTCGCCCTTCATAAAGGCTCGATTGTTTAAGCTCTGGCCAATCGGCAATAATCTGCCCGCCATTAATTGCCCCGCCTGCTAATAAGAGTGCCGAACCCGTGCCATGGTCGGTGCCGCCAGTGCCATTTTGTTTAGCGGTTCGCCCAAATTCGCTACAGCCGATAATTATAGTTTTGTGCCACTTTGTGCCTAAATGCTTTTTAAAGCTTAAAATGGCTTTTTCCAGAATATTTAATTGTGCGGCTAATCGGCCTTTTAAAACGCCTTGGCTTGCATGGGTGTCCCATCCGCCGAGCTCTAACGCTGCAATATTGGGACTATTTACCCCATTGTCTTTTAAAAAACTGGCGGTTTGTTTGGTGATGTTGGTAATGTTTTTGCCTTGTTTTTTATTGCCCGACAGGTTCATATCCATTGCCATTTGCTCTATTTTTAATGCTTGTTCTAAATTTGCCGAAAGGCTGGGGTTGTTGGCAAGCATTTCGATCAATAATTCAGTTTCTCTTTCTTGTTCATTTAGCTTGTTGGGGTACCAACTATCGGCAATCGCATCGCCCTGCAAAATAAGTGGTAAACCACTATCTATTGCAATGGCTTTATGGTGTTTATCTGCATCAATAAGACGGTTTAGCCAGCCACTGCGTATACCCGCTTTTCCTGTGCCATTTTCTAGAATTTTTTGCCCATCGAAATGTGAACGAGACCGATAGGGCGATGCGACAGCATGGGCGAACATTAGTTCCTTTTTCTGGTAAAGTTGATGCAGCTCTTTAAGGGCGGGGTTAAAACCAAACAGGCCATCGGCTTTATGCAATTTATCGGCAGCAATTGCCAAGCTTGAGCGGTGTTTATAATAATTAGGGTCACCATAAGGCACTAAAACATTTAACCCATCCCACGCGCCGCGTAAGATTATCCAAATAAGAATATTGTCAGATTTGGTTTTGGCCAAAGCAATTTGTGGGGTAAATGCACCAGATGCTAACAGCGCGGCACTGGTAGCCGACATGCCTTTAAGGAAATGGCGGCGGTTTATGGGAGTAAATTTAGTCATTGTCATCGCCTATCTAAATTGCATTTGTTCGGATAATAAAAAAAGTGAAATAGCGGTTTTATTGTTGGGGGCTTTTTGCATGGCTAAAACGCTGTGCTCATCAATATGCTCGCCAAAACATATTTGTGCAAATTTAAGTGGTTTTGTTTTAATTAACCGCGCCAACTGCTTGGCCACTTGCCAACGTTGAACAAATGCCGATGGGCTCATCCAATGCTTGTCATGGTTTGGCCAACCTGCTGGCGACCCCGGGTAATAAGGTTGTTGCCCCATATTTTTTAAGCCTACAATAAGTGCTTTATCTTTAATGCTGTTAATTTGCGCGGCACGAGATGTTGCAACAAGCCATTCGTTAGGGGTTCTAAAACGAACAATATTTTTTTGCCAACATGCGGGGTGATGAATGAGAATTTTATATAAAAGTTTTAGATCACCACCTGTTTTAATGAAACTGGCTTCTAAATCATTTTCTAGGCTTTTTGTTAGTTTTATGTTGCCATCTCCCGCGAAATGTTGGGCCAATTTTTTAGCAATATATTGCGCAGTGTTTTTATGACGGGCTAAAAATTTAATGGCCTCGCTTGCTTGTTTTACACCGCGCTGTTTATAGGTCTTGCCGATAAATGATGCTGGCTTTGGTTCATGGGTTGCTTTGTTAAACCTAAACCCAGTTTTGCTTTTTGGGCTAACACTCCAACCCGTCAGCATGTTGGCAAATGCGATAATATCTTTTTGGGTATAGCCATTATCGACACCTAAAGTATGTAGCTCTAAAATCTCTCGAGCGAGGTTTTCATTTAACCCTTTTTTACGTCTTTTACCAAGCCTACTGTTAGGCCCAACGGACTTGTAATTGTCTAAAAATAATTGCATGGCGGGGTGTTTTGTTACCGCCAATAGCATTTGACTGAAATTACCCATAATATAGGGGCGGATAGCCTCATTCTCAAAACTTGCAGCGAGGGTGCGCACATTTGGCTTATTTGCCGAAATTGCAAAATGGTTTTGCCAAAAATACACCAAGCGCTCATTAAAACTTTGTTCGGTAATAGAGGCATGTTTATGCCGAGCAATAACCCCCGCTTTATAAATATTAGTGCTAAATCTACGTTCCGCCTTTCGGGCTTTTTGCTTATCCGCTTTATTGCTAATTTTTTTGTTTTTTACTCGCATAGTGTCGTTGCGTTTTATCAAGCTTATCGCGCTTGGTAAATCGATCAATAGTTTGGGCTTTGCATCATAAGCATCTAATTGTTTTAACAAAAAAGACTTAGCGCCCTGTTTAAGCACTTGGTCTAATTCGCTGGGTTTTGCGCCTAAGCCAAAACGGTGACACGCAATTTGAGCATAGGTAAACGTCACAATTATCCCTAACATCCGATTGAAGTTAGGATGAGCATAAAATAATTGCGAATAATTGCCAGTCTTAAAATGTATGCTTTTGTAACAAACTACTTTGCTGAGTTATTGGGCATCATAATCGACAATCAGTTTATCTGTTAGAGGTTTGGCTTGGCAGGTTAAAATAAACCCAGCCTCAATTTCATAAGGTTCAAGCCCTGTGGTTACTGCCATAGAAACTTTACCTGCAACCAATTTTGCACGGCAGGTACAACAAACGCCGCCTTTGCAAGCATGTGGTAAATCCATTAATGCTAGCAGGCCAACATCTAAAACACTATCCTCAGATGACATTTTTACAACCCGTGTTTCGCCATCGACAATGATAGTCACTTCTGCGGCCACTGCATCGGCGGCGATGTTTTCGTTATTCTTAAAAGCCTTATCGATAAATTTGTTACTGGGCGCAGGCGCGGCAATAAATCTTTCAACACTAATCAAATCCTTATCAACGCCTAAACGCTTAAGCGCGGCTTCGGCACCATCCATCATTGGGCCAGGCCCACAAATATAAAAATGGTTTATTTGGCTAGGGTTGGTGAAGCTGCCAATTAATTTTTCGGTTTTTGCGCTGTCCATTATACCCGACATTAAGTCGCTGCCCATTTCCTCATCCGATAAAACATGGCATATATTTAGCCTGCTCATATATTGGTTTTTAAGGTCGGAAAATTGCTTGCGAAAAATCATAGAAGCCGCGGTGCGGTTGCCATAAAATAGAGTAAAAATTGCTTCTGGGTCTTCACTTAATACGCTGCGTAAAATAGCCAATATGGGTGTGATGCCGCTACCACCCGCTATGCCCACAAAATGATTAGATGCATCTGGGTTTGGCGTATGGACAAAATGCCCCAACGGGGTCATCACTTCAATAATATCGCCTTTTGCAAGGTTTTGGTTGGCATAGGTCGAAAAGCGCCCTTGCTCAACTTGTTTAATACAGACCCTAACTTCATTATCGTTGGGCGCGGTGCAAATAGAATAAGGGCGGCGCAAATCTTCGCCGTTAACGGTAGCTCGCAATGTTAAATATTGCCCTGCTTGATATTTATATTTGTCTTTAATATCATCAGGAATATGAAATGCGATGGATATTGCATCCGCAGTTTCGCGTCTTACATCACTGATTTCTAACGCATGAAATTGAATTCTCTTATTCATAATATACCATTCTTTGGGTTCGCGTTTTCGCTAATATTAGGGCTTATACTTAAATACATTTAAAATAGTCAAATGGCTCTAAGCAGCTTTTGCATCTATATTGGGCTTTGCAAGCGGTTGAGCCAAATTCGGCTAATTTTTCGGTATTGTTAGATTTGCATCTTGGGCAGCAAACCTCCGTAATGCCAAATAAAGCGGCGCGGTCAGTTTTTAATGCGCTGCTTTTGCCAATGGGGGCGGCGATGCCATAATCTACTAATTTCTTTTTACCTTGTTTGGTCATCCAATCGGTTGTCCAAGCGGGTTTTAGGCTTAAATGAACGGTTACTTGTTTAAAGCCAGCTTTGCCTAGCGCAACCTCAACATCAAAAGCAATCATGCTCATGGCAGGGCAGCCCGAATAGGTTGGGGTGATGGTGACAATCAGTCCGTTTTTATCATCAATAGATAAAGACCTAAAGACCCCCAAATCCATAATTGTAAGCACGGGGATTTCGGGGTCACAAACGCTTTCAATAGCACTAAAGGCGAGCATAAACGGGTCGCGTATTTTCTTAGGTAATGCGAGAATATCTTGTTGGCTATGAACGACAAAATCGGCACCAAAATGCGTATCACCTTGAGTGATCAATGTCACATCGCCAATAATTTCTTTGCTAACCGTCATCATTATTTTAGCTCTCCATTAATTTACCATTTTGAATTTGGGTAAGTCAGTTGCACCCATTGTAATTCGCATAAAATATAACCCAAATATTCACTATGTTGCCCGCTGCGTCCGCCTGTTTGCATAAACACATCTTGGTTCAGGGTTAAAGTTGCCATTTCAAAAATCTCTTGAATATAGCTTAACCATTCATCTTGAATTTCTTTAGGGTCAATGGCAACGCCATCGGCTATTAAAGCCATCTCAATCTCGTCAGTTTCAAACATCTCGGCGGTAAAACGCCAAATTTCATCTGCAGCGGTTTGCATGCGGTTATGGCTTTCTTGTGTACCGTCGCCCAACCTAATTACCCATTCGGCACTATGGCGCACATGATAGGCTGCTTCTTTTTCGGATTTTGCGGCAATAGCTGCCAATGTTTCATCCTTACTATTTAACATTTTTAGCCAAAATTTATGCATGAAGGTGCTATAGATAAACGCCCGCATAATTGTATAACCAAAGTCGCCATTGGGTTGCTCTAGCAGCAGAATATTTTTATAGTCATGTAGCAATTTAACATAGGCCAATTGGTCTTCATCGCGCCCTTTGCCTTCTATTGCTGCAGCATAAGTATATAACGAACGCGATTGCCCAACAAAATCGAGCGCGAAGTTAGAGAGGGCAATATCTTCTTCAAGGGTAGGGCATTTGCCTGTCCATTCTGAAATACGATGCCCAAATATAAGGCTATTGTCAGCCATGCGAATTAGATATTTATATAGGTTTTCGTTTGTCATTTTATATACCTTAAAGATTTTTGACGCCTTCTGGCACATGATAAAAAGTCGGATGACGGTAAATTTTCTCACCAGGTTCAAAAAAGCTGCCTTCATCATCTGGCTGCGATGCGGTGATATGCTTAGATTCGACAACCCAAATAGAAATACCTTCATTGCGTCTGGTATAAACATCGCGGGCATTTTGTAATGCTTGCTCGGCATCGGATGCATGTAAGCTGCCTGCATGTTTATGGTCTAAGCCATTTTTAGAACGCAGGAACACTTCCCATATTGGTGTAATAATTTGTTTCATAATATAATCCTCATTCTGCCGCCTGTGGTGTTTCTAAATCGGCTTGTTTTTTTGCCCAAACATTGGTTGCTTCTCGCACCCACGCACCGTCTTCATAGGCTTGAACACGCACGCTCATGCGCTCCTTATTGCATTTACCATTGCCTTTAATCACATCAAAAAATTCTGACCAATTCATTTCGCCAAAATCCCAATTGCCTGTTTCTTCGTTAAATTTAAGGACTGCATCGGGTATTTCTAAGCCTAAAAAATGGGCTTGTGGTACGGTTGCATTCACAAAACGCTGGCGTAATACATCGTTAGAAAAACGTTTAATTTTCCAGATATTAGATTTGTCGCCAGATAAATCTTCGCCATCGGAGGGGCCAAACATCATTAAAGCAGGCCACCAAAAACGGTTTAGGCTTTCTTGCGCCATTTCGAACTGCGCTTTAGAACCGTTGCAAAGAATATTGACAATGTCATAACCTTGGCGTTGGTGAAAGCTCTCCTCTTTACACACTCTAACCATTGCGCGGGCGTATGGCCCATAAGAGCAACGGCATAAGGGGATTTGGTTCATAATTGCCGCGCCGTCGACAAGCCAACCAATTGTACCCATATCACCCCATGTTAGGGCCGGATAGTTGAATATAGATGAATATTTAGCAGTGCCATAAAGCAGCTGATCGGTATGTTCTTCGCGGCTCATGCCTAACGTTTCGGCGGCGGAATATAAGTAAAGCGCATGGCCAGATTCGTCTTGAATTTTGGCAAGCAATGCGGCTTTGCGTTTAAGCGTTGGGGCGCGGGTTACCCAATTACCCTCTGGTAATGCACCGACAATTTCGCTATGTGCATGTTGCGAAATCTGGCGTTGTAAAGTTTTTCTATAAGCAGCTGGCATAAAATCATAGGGCTCGATTTTTAAATCGGCATCTATTTTCTTTTGGAATTTGATACCTTCTGGGCCTAATTCATCCTTTGCAGCCGCCTTTGGGCTTTTTTTGTTTAACGCTTGGGTGTACATAATCGCCTCTTTTATAATTATTCTAATTATCATGATACAATAATTTTATAAAATGTCAATTTTATGTAACATATAATTTTAACCCTTGTTGATATCTACAACCAATCGGTTGATTAATTATGAAATAAACAATTTTCAATACTTGCTTGTCTGCAAATGTTTGGGCATAGTATTAGCAATTAGTCAAAGAGGTGATACGAATGAATATGATGATAAAGTCTGGGTCTGACTTACATAAAGATATGATGCAATGGCGCCATGAAATTCACACAAACCCCGAAATTGGTTTTGAGGAATTTAAAACAGCTGCGTTGGTTAAGCAGGAGCTGATAAAAGCCGGTGTAGAAATTGTCGCCGAAGAAATGGCAGTTACAGGCATTGTGGCGGTCGTGCACGGCTCTAAGGGCGGCAGCAATAAAGCCATTGCACTGCGCGCAGATATGGATGCGTTGCCTATTCATGAATTGACGGGTTTAGATTATAGCTCAAACACAGATGGTAAAATGCATGCTTGTGGCCATGATGGCCATACAACCATGTTGCTAGGCGCTGCAAAATATTTAAATGAACATAATGACTTTGCTGGTAGTGTGTACTTTTTGTTTCAACCCGCTGAAGAAGGTTATGGCGGCGCGCGCAAGATGATAGAAGAAGGTCTGTTTGATAAGATATCGATTGAAAATGTGTATGGCATGCACAATTGGCCTGGCTTAGAATTAGGTAAATTTGCAGTACGCGGTGGGCCTGTTATGGCGGCGGCTGACCAATTTGATATTACCATAACAGGGCAGGGTGGCCATGGTGCTATGCCGCATACAACTATTGACGCGGTTATTATTGCCACTCAACTTGTAAATGCATTTCAAACTATTGTAGCACGCAATGTCGACCCGATGGATACGGCAGTGCTTTCGGTAACAAAAATTCATTCTGGTGATGCGTATAATGTTATCCCCGAGGTAGCAAATTTAGCGGGCACAGTGCGTACATTTAAAGAAGATGTTAAACAGAAAATTGCCAAGCGTATGCGCGAGATTTGCGAAGGTGTTGCCATTACCCATAATGCAAAAATAGACTTTGATTACCGCGATGGCTACCCCGCAACGCATAATAACCAAGAACAAGCTGATTTTTGCCAAAGTGTCATGGAAGATTTAGTTGGTGAAGAAAACGTAACCACCGAGCTTAACCCAAGCATGGGTGCAGAAGATTTTTCTTATATGTTGCAACAAAAAGCGGGTGCTTATATTATGGTTGGCAATGGCGATAGTGCGGATTTGCACAACCCATATTATAATTTTAACGATGAAGCATTGCCCGTTGGCTCTAGCTACTGGGTTAAATTAGTACAAAGCGCACTTAATAAATTAGTGCAAACAGACATCGATAAGCCAAGTTAGTGGGGTTAGCTTGGTTTTGGTCTAATTGAGTTTAAAAAATTCTTGTTATTTTACTAAAAACAGTGTTTAGTATTCTGGTTTTAGTAAAATCTTTTTTTGAAGTTGTTTTGAGTATGAAATATATTAAATTTTCTTCTGCAATTATATTTGCCTCTGTTTGTTTTTTCCCCAATGTGAATGTTTATGCTGCCGAATTTTGTTCGGTTGCCCAAGCGGCATTAAGTAAAAACCAATTGACCTTATCCTTGCAACATCAAATAATAGCAAGCAGTGAGCGGGTTTTTCAAAGCCAACATATTAACGGCCCAAAGTTAGACTTATTGGCCGACCTTTCGACAAGAAACGCGCAACAAGGCCGAGCGGGTTTGTTAAAAGAAGGTACATTAGCTTTAAGTTATAACCAAACACTTTATGATAGCGGCACAGCCGACTTATTGGCATTGCAAGCACAAGAAAATCGTAAATTATTGAAGATGGATCTAATTGCAACAGAGCAAAATTCTATTGTCGATGCTG
>JABSRY010000179.1 GCA_013214985.1 Hyphomicrobiales bacterium | reverse complement strand
GCTGGTAATGTTACAATTGGTTGGGCATATAAATCTACGTTATTATCGGCAAGAGATTGATTTAAAAGCTCGATTAAAGCATCGTCATCTTTAACATCATCATCAAGTTCTAAGCCATCTTCTAAACGCCCACCTGAATCATCGGAAAACAGCTTAGTTTGGTTTTCTCTTATTGCTGCTATGTTTGGGCGGGCATATAAGGCGGATATGTTTTTGGCCTCTTCGATAAGTTTTGCTAAGCTGGCTTCAATTTGCTGGTTCATTTTATCGATTTTATCGTCGGTTGATCGGCTTAAACCGTGCATATATTTAAGCTCATGGTCAAAATGCTGACGCATATGGGCTTGTTGTTTGCGTAGCGCCGAAACTTCTGCTGCAATATAATTGACTTTGCGGTCAAGACTGGCTTCGCCATCGCGCGCGGGGTTATAGCTTAGCATAAACACCAAATGCACGACCAGCATAAACAGGATAACCATTATGGATGACAATATGGTTTCGACTAGGCTTAAACCAAGCATAACGCTAGCCGCCATTGCTATACTGATGCCAATTAACACTGCAAAAATAAATACAAAAACCGTGCCAAAACGTGATATTTCTTTTGTTCGCATGTATGCCTCGAAAATATGCCTAAAATCCAAATCAATTTTATTGCCGTCAATTAAACTGATTCACTATTTGACTATATGGGATTGTTTGGCTTTTGTTAACCATGTATTTTAAAATTTCATTAAGTTATATGCTTCTTTAGCCGTAAAATATTAGTTTAAAATAATTAATTTCAAAAAACTAATGCGTTCTCATTGACTCTTTTGCCTATTACACCTATCTATTTGTCAGTGTTAGCACTCTCTCATGATGAGTGCTAATTTTATAACAACAATTATTGGAGAGACCAAATGGCTCTACGTCCTTTACAAGACCGCGTATTAGTACGCCCAGTTGAAGCAGAAACAAAAACTGCATCTGGCCTTATTATCGTTGAAACTGCACAAGACAAACCATCGCAAGGTGAAGTTGTTGCAGTTGGCAATGGCACAAGAGATAACAATGGCGCATTAATTGCCCTAGATGTTAAAGCTGGCGACACCGTATTATTTGGCAAATGGTCAGGTAGTGAAGTAAGTGTTGATGGCGAAGACCTAATGATTATGAAAGAATCTGACATTCTTGGTATCGTTGAGTAATAAATTAATAATTTCAAATATTTAGTTGGAGACAATAATGGCTAAAGAAGTAAAATTCGGCTCAGAAGCCCGTGCAAAAATGCTTGCTGGTGTAGATATTCTTGCAAATGCAGTTAAAGTAACACTTGGCCCTAAAGGCCGTAATGTGGTTATTGCTAAAGGTTTTGGCGCACCACGCACAACCAAAGATGGCGTATCTGTTGCACGTGAAATAGAACTTGAAGACAAGTTTGAAGACATGGGCGCACAGCTTATTCGTGAAGTTGCATCTAAAACTAATGATGTTGCTGGCGACGGTACAACAACTGCTACTGTTCTTGCGCAAGCGATTGTACGCGAAGGCACGAAATATGTTGCTGCTGGCATGAACCCAATGGACCTTAAGCGCGGTATCGACATCGCAACTAAAGTGGTTATTGCTGATCTTGAAGCACAAAGTAAAACAGTTAAGTCTAACGAAGAAGTTGCACAAATTGGTACAATTTCTGCGAATGGCGAAGCTGAAATCGGCATCATGATTGCTGAAGCTATGAGCAAAGTTGGTAATGAAGGTGTTATTACTGTTGAAGAAGCTAAAGGTTTAGAATCTGAACTTTCAGTTGTTGAAGGCATGCAGTTTGACCGTGGTTACCTTTCACCATATTTCGTAACAAATTCAGAAAAAATGACTGTTGACCTTGAAGAGCCATTAATTCTAATTCACGAAAAGAAGCTTACAAACCTTCAACCAATGTTGCCTATTCTTGAGCAAGTTGTTCAAGCTGGCCGTCCATTGCTTATTATTGCAGAAGACATTGAAGGCGAAGCACTTGCTACGCTAGTAGTTAACAAACTACGTGGCGGCCTTAAAATTGCTGCTGTTAAAGCACCTGGCTTTGGCGATCGTCGTAAAGCGATGCTTGAAGACCTTGCTATACTTACTGGTGGTACTTTGGTTTCTGAAGAAACTGGTGTTTCTCTTGAAACGCTTGAGCTTAGTGGTCTTGGTACTGCAAAACGCATTACAATTACTAAAGATGAAACTGTTATTGTTGATGGTGCTGGTGGCAAAGAAGGTGTTAAAGCACGTGTTAGCCAAATTAAAGCACAAATCGAAGATACATCATCTGAATATGACCGTGAAAAACTACAAGAACGCCTTGCTAAACTTGCTGGTGGTGTTGCTGTACTTAAAGTCGGCGGCGCAACTGAAGTTGAAGTTAAAGAGCGTAAAGACCGTGTTGATGATGCTTTAAACGCTACTCGCGCTGCGGTTCAAGAAGGTGTTGTTTCTGGTGGTGGTACTGCTTTACTTAAAGCAACTAAAGCTGTTGAAGCATTAACTAATGAAAACCCTGATATTAAAGCTGGTATCAAGATTATTTTGCATGCTATTCAATCACCTATTCGCCAAATTTGCGAAAATGCGGGTGTTGAAGGTAGTGTTGTTGTTAATAAAATCCTTGAATCTAACGGTAAACTTGGATTTAACGCTCAGACAGAACAATATGTAGATATGGTTGCTGAAGGCATTATTGACCCAACTAAAGTGGTTAAAACTGCACTTACAGATGCTGCATCTATTGCTGGTCTTATGATTACAACAGAAGCAATGATTGCTGATGCACCGTCACCTGCGAGTGGCCCTGCTATGCCTGATATGGGCGGAATGGGCGGAATGGGTGGTATGGGCGGCATGATGTAATCATGTTACCTGACTAATCCAAGCATGTAGCTTTCTTTAGCTGTTACAACATGTTTAGATGGAGCGTATGATTTATTTCATACGCTCTTTTTTTATGTTGATTTTATCATATTAATGACTCATTCTATGTTTAATTCAATATTGGCTATGTTTAATTCAATAATGGCTGCGTTTATTCCAACTATAGTTTTCAGTTTCTAATTTCGAGAGTTTTATGCGTTTCAAAAAATATTTTTTATCGACCCCTTTGCTAATTTTAAGCTTAATGACGAGTTATGCGTTTGCAGATGCCAAACTAGTTTCTGACCCCAATGTGATTGAAGGCAAGCTTGCCAACGGTTTGAGCTATTCTTTATTTAAGTCTAATGACGAAGAAAAAGATAACCATGATGAAAAAGTGGCCATTAGGCTTTATGTAAAAATTGGCTCGCTAGAAGAAAATGATGAACAAAAAGGTTATGCCCATTTGGTGGAGCATTTAGGTTTTAGAGACAGTAAAAACTTTACCCATAAGCAAAAAAGTGAATTTTTAGAAAATTTGGGTCTACACACCAACGCGTACACAACTTACAACCGCACGGTCTATTATATTAATGACCGTAAGCCTAGTGATGAGCGCCTTGCAAAAAACTTACAATTATTTAGAGATTTTGCGGATGGTATGTTTATTACCAAATCTGACTTTGAGGTTGAACGCAAGATTGTGCTTGAGGAGCTACGTTTGCGTGAAGCAAAAAAAGACGGTATTTCGGAGCGCATCAACAAAATATACGACAATGGGCAATACTTGGAAAGCAAGCGCCCTATTGGCACCATTGAAGTTTTAAAAGCTGCAACACAAAGCAGTGTAACTGCATTTTTTAAAAAATGGTATCAGCCACAACATATGCATTTTATTGTAACTGGGCAAATTGAGCCTAAAAAACTTGAAGCGCAAATTGAAGCAACATTTGGCGATATGGTTAGCACCGACGCTAAAAAACTTGCCGAACCGAAGTATAAATTACCCACTGGTAACCATTTTGTAACTGCAGATGACGCGACCAGTAACAATATTAGCATTTTTATGCCATTACCTGAGCTTGAAGCCAATATCGATAATGCAGATGCCTACCAAAATAGCATTGCTTATGATTTTATTATGGGTGGTATTGATAGCCATTTACACCGTAGGAACGACGCTGACGGTAAAATCGTGCCTTCTGTTGATGCTAGTTTTTACAGATTTCAGCATCGCCCACATTTTGAGGTTAACATTTCTCACAAAGAAGGTGAGCGTAACAAAGCAATTGAATTTGTATTGGGTGAGCTTGCTGCTTTACGCCAAAATGGATTTGATAAATCGCAATATGAAAACCAGATTGATTTTATTGAAAAACGCCACGAAAAACCCGGCTCACCCTTTAAACATGATGGGAAACCACGCAGCATTGCTAATCTTTTAATTTCTAATATGGATGAAGGTTATATTCATGTTTCTGAAGATGCTGAGGCGGTGCAGGCTAAAGATTTCTTAGACCATGTAACAATGGATGCGATTAACCAAAAACTATCGGCCATGTTAAAAAATAAAATGGCGATGATTGTGGTTAGCCGTGAAGAGATTGCAGAGAATGAACAACAATCTGCAACAAAATTAATTAGTGATTTTAATGATTTAAGCTTTAAAGCGACTGTTAACGCATCTAGCCTATTTGTGGCAAAAGAATTGAATGACATTACGCTAAAGGCTGGTAAAATTGAGCAACAAAAAGCACCAGAAAGCTCTAATTTCAGCCACTTTACATTAAGCAATGGTGCGCAGGCCTATTTGTTTAAACGCAAAAAGGAAAAAGGCTATATGAGCATTAGTGCTTATGCTAAGGGCGGCAGACAAAGCATTGCCCCCAACCTCTTACCTGCAACTTATCTTACCACTAATGTTATTATCGCCAGTGGTTTTGGTGGCTTAAACCAACAGGAATTAAGTGAATATGTTAGCAAGAAGCGTATTGTTTTACTAAGACCGTTTTTGGGTTCGACCACACATGGTTTTACCGCCAAGGTTGAAAAGAGTGAAAGTTTGGATGATTTGTTTAAGCTCTTACATATGAGCTTTTACCAAGGTAAAATTCACCAAGAACAATTTAATACCACTAAAAAATCGATGGCTAAAGGCATTGCTAAATGGCGCACCACCGAACGGGGTGAGCATGTTATTAAACTGCTGAATGGCATTTATAAAAAGGGCTTGCCTTATGTAGATGTTAGTGCCGACGAAATTACTGCGGTAACTCAAGAAGATGTGTTGGCGGTTTATAAGAATCTTTATGGCGATTTGAGCAAATATCACTTTGTAATTGCCGGTGATTTTGATGAAGAAGAGATGAAAACCTATTTAGAAAAATATATTGCGAACATACCCACTCAAACGATTAAAGACAATGTGGCTGATATTCAATTTAACGAAGGTGAGTTGAACATTAGATCGACAAATAACCCGAAAGAGCAATCGCAAATCACGCTTTTATATTATAATATGACTTATGAAAAAACCTATGAAAATAACGTAGCTCAAGTGATTGCTGCCAAGGTTTTAACCAAGCGTATTTACGATATTATGCGTAAAGAAGAAGGGCTTACTTATGGCGTTGGGGTGCGGTTTAACCCAGAGAATGCCAGCGTTGAACCTGCTATGTTTAGAATCGGTTTTTCGGCGAAACCCAGCAATGAAAAACGAACTATCGAAATTGTTAGACAAGCGTTCAAAGGCTTAAGCACCAACCCAATTAGCGAAAAAGAATTTGAAGCCCAACGCGACAAACTGCTTGAGCAACACCAAAAGGTTCGTAAATCTAATG
>JABSRY010000178.1 GCA_013214985.1 Hyphomicrobiales bacterium | reverse complement strand
ACGACGACAACAATGTACCACTGAAGAACTTTTTGGGGTGGGCAAATTTGAATCAAATTAAAGGCGTCAGGCTATATGTTAAAGATTGTTGGATTTTGCAACCCACTTTGCGGTTAAGTCGCGTCCATCACGGTGCTTAACGTGGTTACTTCACCATCTATGATATTTTCAGATATAAAGTGACGGCGCCCACCGCCTGTTACAACATCAATGCCACCCCCATGTTTAAAGTCTAATAATTATGATGCAATATCTAAGCAACCGAGTGCGGCATTGCCTTTTAGCTTGCTATCATCTTCCCAATTCCCATCGACACTGCTTGCATAAATTACAGCCGGAGTTGTGTGGGTAATGCGCGTCATTTACATTAAGCACGCATTTGCCAACTTTAATGCTCGTCATAAATGCGCATGGCGGTATTGGGTGGAATGCCGCTGCTATCTGCAACAAAAAAAATAGTATTTTTTGCTCTATTCATATTGGGTTGTTGCACCAATTTTGCTGCAAAAGCCCATCACCCGAAAAGGCGGTATTAGACATTAAAACAGTAGTAACGCTTATTATTAAGCCGAGTGTTTTTAATTTACGCATCATCATTTCCTTAAAGTTGCGATTTATCTCGCTTAAAGGGTAACTGGGTTACATGACAGTTAAATGATGCTTTTATGATGGTTTTATGACGGGCTTTTAGCCCTCATCAAAGGCGTTTTGTCCCGCAATTGCTAATCCATCGACAATGGCTGTAAATAGGTTTTCTTTTCTAAACTTTGCATTTTTAATGATATTTTGCACAGCCAAGCTAACGGTCGATAAATTGCTTGTACCGCCCACAAATATAACGTCGTCAATGTCATTGACGCATAAGTTTGCCTTGTTAAGCGTTTCAACAACACCAGCCTCTATAGCGTCATATAGCTCGGTAGTAACCGCATTTAAATCTATAGAAGCGGTGTTTATTGCCAATCCACTTTCGACCAAACCTAAATCAATTATATCCATATTTGGGTTTGGCTCATTCACCCGAATTTTGGCATCTTCGGCAATAAAAGCTAACTCATGGCCTAGCTTTTCTTCTAATATATTTAACAATCTGACAAATAATTTGGGTTCAATCGCTTGGCGTTTAAGGTCTTTAACCGTGTGTTTTAAATCATGGGTATAGCTAAATGGAATTTTCTCCCACGTGGCTAAATCGTGATAAATAGATTTTGGGGCAATGATGGTGCCGTCACTCATAAACTTTTTAATGCGTGAGTCTTTACCTAATAAAGGCATAAAATATTCTAAACTTAGCGATTTATCAATGTTGGTGCCACCAATGCGGACACCATGCGAGGCGATGATGTTAATCTTATGCGTATCGTCGGCCGATTTAAACAAACAAAAATCTGATGTACCGCCACCAATATCAACTATTAAACCCAATCTATTTTGTTGGGTGCTCACGTTGGCGTAAGCGGCGGCAACGGGTTCGTCCATAAACTTGATATGCGTAAAACCAGCGCGTTTATAACACTCAGTTAAATCTTCCAACGCTTGTTTATCTTTAACCGCGTCATCCGAATGAAAATAAACTGGCTTGCCCGCCAGCACATGTTTGAATTCATGGCAATACTTAACTTCGGCAGCTTGTTTTAACCTTACTAAAAAGGCCGATATAATATCATAAAAATCTAACCTTTGGCCTAAAAACATGCGTTTTTCGCGCATTAATGCTGTGCCAAGTACGCTTTTTAACGCACGCATATAACGCCCTTCAACGCCTTCTAACAAGCTTGTTGCCGCTTCTGAGCCAAACAACATTTGATGGTCTTTAAAATCAAAAAATATTGCGGTTGGTAAGGTATCTTTGCCATCTTCAAGCTGAATATAGTCTATTTTGCCTTCACGCATAATTGCCACAGCCGAATTTGATGTGCCAAAGTCTATACCCAAAACGGCACTTTTATTATCATTCATACTTATATCTTTAATTTTGGGATTATCGGTTGGGCATGGGGGGTAGTGGTGCTTGAGATTTAATAACCCCAAAGGCAAAACTACTTTCTAAATTAGCGACGCCAGGCACATGTGCCATTTTTTCACGAATAAAATATTCATACGATTTCAGGTCATGGCTGACTACTTTTAGCAAATAATCGCATGAACCAGTCATTAAATAACAGTCGGTAATTTCATCAAATTTATGAATGGCCTTTTCAAACTCTACCATGCTAGACGGGCTTTCGACGGTTATAGATACAAATACGCTAACGGGTAGCCCATATTTTTCACAATCAATAATGGCCGTATAGCCTTTGATTAGGCCGCTTTCTTCTAGCTTCCTTACCCGTCTTAAACAGGGGGATGGCGATAAATGCACTTTATCTGCTAGCTCATTGTTGGTTAGCCGTGCATTTTTTTGCAATTCATTAATGATTTTTTGATCAATTTCGTCCATTTTCGCCTCAAATTTTAGCAATATATGCCAATATAATTATTGAGTATAAAAAATCTACTAATTTACACTGTCAATGGATAGAAAGCGTGCTTTATGAACCAAAATAAACCGATAAACCAAAAAGAATTTTTATTAGGTGCGTTTTACGATCAATATAATAGCGATATTCAAATATTATTCGATAATTGTTTATGGGTAAATGAGTTTTACGCCCCTGAAAAGGCGCTAGAATTATTGGATGGCATTTGCAAAACGGATAGAGAAAATGTGCAAGTGCTTGCATTATTTAATACTGAAAACGCGCTTATTGCATTTTTTCCATATACCGTTCAAAACACGCGTTGGCTGTTACCAATCAAAGCCTATATTTGTTGGTGGGATGCGCTGATCGTTAATTCATAGAGACTATGTGCAAACATCTATTCAGTATTTAGCAAAAATGTTGGTAAAAACGGGTGGTGTTTTTGTAATTGATCAATCTATCGACGGTATATTTTTAAGCTCAATATATGATAATTCTGTGCATATTAAGGCTAATTATAACGAGTCTAAACTAGTATCAAAAATATTTATAACCCCTTCTAATATAACGGCTAAACTTAAACTAGACTATGCTAATATTGTCGAAATTCTGCGTATAAAAATTAGAACAATTATAAAGTGAAAATTACCTGCTTGACTTTAATGCTAATCAGTTGCAATGAGTATGCGAATAATTCGCATTAATTGTAGGGAATTTCAAAATAATGAAAAAAACTTTTTTAAAAGCCGTTTTAGGTGCAACCGCACTTGTAGCAACTATCGCACCTCTTGCAGCATCTGCTGAAGAAGTCATCAATATTTACTCTTTTCGCCAAGCATTTTTAATGCAACCGCTTATTGATCAGTTCCAAAAAGAAACGGGCATTGTTGTCAACACAATCTACGCTAAAAAAGGCTTAATAGAAAAAGTTAAAGCCGCAAAGGGCAAAGAAACCGCTGACCTTATCTTAACAGTCGATATTGCAAACCTAATGGGTGCAGTAAATGCTGGCCTTGCAGACACTATAAAAAGCGACGTTTTAACGGCAAATATCCCCGCTGAATTCCGCGATGCGGGTGGTAAATGGTTTGGTATTACAAGCCGTTCTCGTGTGGTTTATGCTTCTAATGAACGTGTTTATCAAGATGCGATTACTTATGAAGAACTGGCTGACCCAAAATGGATGGGCAAAATTTGCATCCGTTCTGGTCAACATAACTATAACTTAGCTTTATTTGCATCTATGATTGCACATAATGGTGAAGCGGCTACACAAAAATGGCTAGAAGGCCTAAAAGCCAACCTTGCACATGCCCCAAAAGGCAATGACCGCGCCCAAGCAAAAAGCATTTTCAATGGCGAATGTGACCTTGCTATTGCCAACACATATTATATGGGCAAAATGCAAACAAATGAGAAAAACCCAGAACAAAAAGACTGGGCAAAATCTATTAAAGTTATCTTCCCTAACGCCAAAAACCGTGGTTCTCACATGAACCTCTCGGGTGTAATGGTAGTCAAGGGCGCGGCAAATAAAACAAATGCTGTTAAATTTATAGAATTTCTTTCGGGTGATACTGCACAAAAATTATATGCCGAAGTTAACTTCGAATATCCTGTTAAAGCGGGTGTTGACGCGTCTGACCTAGTTAAAGGATGGGGCACACTTAAGGCCGATAAACTGGCATTAACCGAAATTGCTAAGCACCATAAACGTGCAAGTGAGTTAGTAGACATCGTTAAATTTAATGACTAAGCTTTTCATCAAGCATATAAAAACTGAAAAGCTGGGCCATCGCTCGGCTTTTCTTTGTTTTAACTTATCTAATGATATAATATTAATTGCTCAAACTTAACTGCTGAGTTAGTATATTATCAAATTATAAGGTCAATTAATAATTATGTCGCAGCCCAATATTGTTTCAAATAAACCTAAGAAAACAAACAATATAACTGCATTTTTTCAAAGAATACTGCATTTACCACGTGATATTAACCCACTTTGGTTATTGCCCGCAATTATTATGGTTTTATGCTTGGTTGTGCCTATTCTCACCATATTCGACCTTGCCTTTAACCCAGAAGAAAACATCTGGCCACATCTTTATGCCACGGTTTTGGGTGGCTATATTTCTGATACATTGGTGTTAATATTAGGTGTTGGTATACTTTGCTTGTTTTTGGGCGTATCCACCGCATGGCTGGTTACTATGTATAACTTCCCTGGGCGAAAAATTGCTGCAAGTTTGTTATTGTTACCGCTTGCGATGCCATCCTACATTATCGCTTATTGCTATGTCGAAATATTCGATTATTCAAATATAGTACAGTCAGGCATCCGCTCTATCGGCGGCTTTTCATCGGCAAAAGATTATTGGTTTTTTGAAATTCGTTCTATGGGCGGCGCTATATTTGTCTTATCTATTGTGCTTTACCCTTATGTATATTTAACTTCTCGCGCGGCATTTTTGCAACAAAGCATCAGCATGTTAGAGGCTAGCCGTATGTTGGGGCATAGTTCACGGTCTACTTTTTTAAAAATCGCCCTCCCCCTTGCCAGACCTGCTATTTTTATCGGCTTAACATTGGCGTTGATGGAATGTTTAAATGATGTCGGCGCGGTTGAGTTTTTTGGCGTAAACACCTTAACTGTTGGCATTTATGCAACATGGTTAGAACGGGGTAATTTGGGCGGCGGCGCACAAATTGCCCTTATTTTACTCGCCTTTATATTTGTGCTTATAATTTTTGAAAAATCGGCAAGGCGCGGTGCTCAATATAGTACAACCCGCCAAATGCGCCCTATAAAACGTATTAACCTCACTAAAAAACAAGCATTTGGCGCAATGTCATTTTGTTTTATGCCTATTATTTTAGGGTTTGTATTCCCCACCATTCAGCTAGTGGCAGATAGTTTAGAATTTATTGATGATACAAATTACACAGCCTTTATTGGCTATGCCAAAAACTCACTGATGCTTTCGAGCATTACAGCCATTTTGGCGGTTATCATTGCTTTATTTTTAAGCTATAGCGAGCGTATTTTTAATGTAAAACTAGTAGGGTGGATTGCTAAACTAGCCAGTGTTGGCTACGCAATCCCTGGGGTTATTTTGGGTTTGGGCATATTTATCGCGTTGCTTAGTTTTGATGATTTTATAGCACCCACACTAGAATATTTAGGCTATGAAAATGCTACAAAAAAAATGATATTATCGGGCTCCATTTTTGCAATTATTTTTGCTTATTTGGTGCGGTTTTTAGCGGT
>JABSRY010000177.1 GCA_013214985.1 Hyphomicrobiales bacterium | reverse complement strand
CTCTTATGAATATATTTGCTCATGCGAACATTCTACGCCCCAAGGGGCGGGGAATTGAACCCTAAAAATGATTAAACAAGTCAGATACCGATTGTTCGTTACTGGTTCTTCTGATTGCTTCACCAAATAATTCGTCAATAGAGATAATCCGAATATTCTCAGCAGTTAATACCGCTTCATTGGCGCTTATTGAGTCTGTAATAACCAAGTTTTTAAGGTTACTGTTTACAATACGGCTAACCGCACCGCCAGATAATACACCATGGCTAATATAGGCTGTAACCGATTTTGCACCCGCAGCGAGCATTGCATCAGCCGCGTTACATAATGTACCACCACTATCAACAATATCATCCACCATAATGCAGTCATAACCTGCTACATCACCAATAATATTCATCACCTCAGAAACACCGGCCTTTTCACGGCGTTTATCCACAATAGCCAACGGCGCATCAATACGTTTAGCAAGCGATCTAGCCCGTACCACACCACCAACATCAGGCGATACAACCATAATTTTGTTACCGTTAAACTGCTTTTTAATGTCGCGCACCATAACGGGCGCAGCTTGTAAGTTATCAGTTGGTATGTCAAAGAAACCTTGTATTTGAGCTGCATGCAAATCCATAGTCAACACACGGTCAACACCCGCGCGGGTAGTAAGGTTAGCAACCAGTTTAGCACTAATTGGCGCACGTGGCGCAGGTTTTCTGTCTTGGCGCGCATAACCAAAATACGGCATAACAGCCGTAATACGCCTGGCAGATGCACGGCGCAAAGCGTCGGTAATAATCAGCAATTCCATTAAATGGTCATTGGTGGGGTAAGATGTCGACTGAATGATATATACGTCATCACCACGCACATTTTCATTAATCTCTACATAAATTTCTTCATCAGCAAAACGTTTAACAGTACAATTTGTTAAATCCATGTTTAAATATTTTGCAATTTTGTGAGCAAGGGACGAATTCGAATTACCAGCGACCAGTTTCATGGCGAAGGACTCTCTTAAAACACCAGTTTCAGTAGAAAGTTCGACCTACTCAAACCAGTAAAGGTGGAATTTAGCGACGGTAAGTAATAATACTTGCTCGCTTTCTACCAGTGAAAGCGACTATATTCAACCATTTTACAAAGTTTCTAAACACTAAAGCTCAACCTGTTTAAAACCCCCTGCATATAATTTTAAGAATCAGCCTTAATATCTAGCTTTTCTTCCAAAACAGAGACGCGGTTTGTCAGTTTTTCATTTTCAATAACCAAGCGTGAAACCATTTCTTTTACAACGTCAAAATCTTCACGGCGCACAAGCTCCATGTCATTAACAATTTTCTCACCTTGGTTTTTGGCCATTTCTTTAACTTCATCATAAACACCACCTGCCGCACTCACCGCGCCTGTTGCAAGTTTCGTAAATTCGTCAAAAAATTTATTATTTATCTGTGTCATTAAAATATCCTTTAGCTGCCGCAATCATATTATAAAGCTAGGTAAAATCAAATCAATTTCAAGTCTATTCCCCTTTAAAGTTTATGAAATTTAGAATGCCTATTTATTCAACTCTATTATACGTCTCTTAGCTTTTCGATACCCTTGATCGGCTGCCATTTGGTAATATTTTTTCGCTATATTAATATTGACCTTAGTACCAAGCCCTTGTTCATGCATCCAACCTAAATAATATTGGGAATAAGCATTGCCCTTTTCGGCAGCCTTTACAAACCAATCTCCCGCTAATTTATAGTCAACATCAACACCTTTTCCTCGATAATAAATATAACCAATATTTGCATACGCAAATAAATTTTCATGTTTCGCGGCTTTTTTCAGCCAAAACAATGCTTTAGTATAGCCTCGTTCGCCACCAGTTTCAGTCAAATATAAATAACCGATATCAAATTGGGCATCTCCATAATCCTGCATTGCCGCCGCTAAATACCATTTTCGCGCTAGCTTATCATCTTGCAGTACATGATTGCCACGCCGATATGCTTGCCCAATTTTATATTGCGCCAAAACATTCCCTGCTTTTGCCTTGTTTAAAACCGATTCAAAATTCACTGAATTCGTATATTGTCTATAACCGCTATTTCCAAAATAAATTACAACGGGTATCATAACAATAATAAAAAGTTTGGTATATTTATTCCATAAATTTTTAATATATTGCTGATCAGATTCAATAAATTTATCTAAATTAATGCTTATTTTTCCATCCGCATCTTTAAATTGGTTCATTAATTCAATAATCTCTTCAATATCTGCACCAAATTTGCCGGGAATAATAATATTACGTTTCACCAGTTCATAGTTAAGCCGTTGAAAAAAAGTTGGGTTATGGCAGTTAATGCCAATCATTTTATTTCTGTTAAAACCAAAGGGTATTTTATTAAAAAGCTCAATTTCATATATTTCAGCCCATTTAAGTCTCTTAGTGCGCCCTATTGCAAACCGCCAAAAAAGCCCATCTTCATCTAACCTTAAATAAGTGAATTTTCTACTTTTTCTTGCTAGCCCCACTAATGTAATAAACACACCCAAGCCCAATATTATATAACCAGTAATTGAAGTCGCTAATTTAAATCGTCCCTCCAGCATAAGCACCAAAGAAAATACAATCAGCATAAGCCCAATCGTAAACACAAATACCCATCGAGTACCGCGCTCATAAAAAATTATTTTTTTCATGTCCACCCAACGCAGAACGTAAATATATCTAAAAAGTATGTAATTTGATCAATCTATTAAAAATCAATAAATTGACCAAATATTATATTATGATTTTTTTGTGGATGTCGGCAAATCAGGGGCATCTTTGATAAACGAACATTTTTTAGTTTCAGCTGCTAATTTTATTGCATTATACTGCCCTTTTAGTTCAGCAATTGAATCCCTATTCTTGCCATCACCCTTAATAAAGAACAATGCGGGCCAAAATAATATAGCACTCAATGCAGCAGTTCCACCATCCGCTTTAGCTTTAGCATCTTGCGAAGCAGATAATACTCTGACTTCCTTATTTACAGACTTAAACTGCTTATTTAACGACGAACAAGAGCGCCCACTATATTCGGTAGATGGCACATAATTAGCCTCAATATTTTTGGAGCTAGTAGCACAAGCCGTTACAGAAAATGCTAAAGAAAGCACCATTGCAGATTTAATAATTTTTGACATATATTCCTCAATAATTTTAAAAATAAATTTACGCTATGCCGTTCAATTGCCACTATTCAATAAAAATGTAAAGGTAATGTTCAATTGGGTATTAATATCCACAATAATTTTCATTATAATTCCAATAGCCCGCATACTCCAAATAGTTGGTAGAGCTTACTAAACTCTACCAACCATCATAATTTTATTATTTAGCGCCTATCCGCAACTAGTTTTAAAATTTTCATTATTCGGCTCTATTTCAAGTTCATACCCCCTACCAAGGTAAGTTTTATCAGATAAATAAAATTTACTAAAAGCCTCAACAAAATCTGGCGCCACTGCCTTTTGAGCCAATCCTAAATCCAATATTTCCATTTGCCATTTTTTGAGTTTCGGCCTATTGCCCAAAAAGTCAAATCCACTATGATTTTGTATAATGCTAGCCCTATGTAACAACGGCAGCCAAGCAATATCAACCATACTCAGTTCAGAGCCGTTAAAAAACCGATGCGCCCCAAGTTTAGCTTCTACCTTGTCAAACAGTTTGCCTAACTTCGCAACGCGCTCGTTTAATAATGCCAAGTTCGAGCTGCGTTGTGCTGCGCATTGTACCAAATAATGCTTAGTTGCAAGGTAACTCCAAGCCCTATTTTCAGCTCTATCTTCTGCAGAAATATTTTCTTGCAATGGCACGTAAGCTTCTTCAAGATATTCCACAATGGCATCACTTTCAAACAATGCCTTGCCGTTTTCAGTTATTAATACGGGTACTTGGCCGTTTGGCGCAATTTCCAAAAACCATTTTGGTTTATTGCTTAAGTCAATATACTCAATTTCATATTCAATTTTTTTATGCTCCAACAATGCTGTAACACGTTCAACAAATGGGCATATTTTAAAGTTAATAATTTTTAACATTTTCAAGTCCTTTTCTAAATGTCTATACCCTTAAGACGCACCAACATTTAAAAAGACGAAAATAAATTCAACAATTTTCACATTTTTCAGCTTTGGGCAGATAATCAATAACCCTACCCTTGTTATCAAAACTTAAATGACAACAATTTTCAAATAATTCGCGCAAAGCAAGCCTGCTTTTTTTAACGCGCGATTTTAAGGTCGAATACGCAATGCCATTAGCCTTTGCAAAATCTTTTTGAGCTTGTCCCTCATATTCAATGGCCACCAATAAACTGCTTTGCGCATCTGGTAAGGCATTTATAAACGGCAATATACATGCCTGCAAAATATGCGCTTCCGATTCATTATCGTCAGTATTTTGCAACAGGTCACTTTGTAACAATTTTTGTCTGTTATGGCTTCTAAAATAATCCATAATAGCATTTTGTGTAATCTGAAATAACCAAGGTTTCAGGCTAGCCTCAGCTTTAAGCTTAGGCAGGTTTTTATGAATTTTTATTAATATATCTTGCAATAAATCGTCAGCGTCTGCAGAGTTATCAATCCGCGAAAGCACAAACCGCTTTAACGCAATATGATATTCCTGCCAAATTTGTTCAATATTGATAGCCATTTTTCAACTATTAATCTCTATAAGGGCATGTTTCCGCAAAATATGGGCAAAGCTTGTTAAATTCTGCTAGCCAAATTATCAATAAAGGGTGGCTAGTTTGCCACAAACCAAGGTTAGAGCCCGTTTCGGTATTATTTCTCATATCTTCATTAATGCGCAAATTCAAATAATCAAGCGCAATAGCCGTCATAATATTCGCAATATCAAGCCTATCTAGCGGCGGTAAATTGTTACTTAAGGCATCTAATCCACGCTCAACTTTAGCCAGCTGATAATCAACAAACCCTTTATACCACATTTCTGCAGGGCGCAATCGGCCTTCATAAACCACGGCAACAGCCGCTTCAACAATCCCCTTAGCCAGCGAATTCGCAGTTAAAGTTGCAATTCTACCGTCCGCTTTAGGTATCAAAGCATCCCCACTACCAACCAGTTCAAAATGCTCAACAATCACGTCACTATCATAAATATTTTCGCCAGATGCCAATATGAGTACAGGAATTTTACCAAGCGGGTTTTGTTTACGCAAACTATCTGTTTCGCTAGAAACATCTGCGCCAATATCTTTAATTAAATCAATAAGCCCATGATGTTTCGCGGCAATGTCTACTTTTCTGCAAAATGGCGATGCTTTAGAATGGCGCAGTATCATTTGTTCAGGCATAGTGTCACTTTCACGATTATTTTTAGTAGATTGTTGACAAAATCAAATTATACACCAAGTTAAATATAAGCAAGAAAACAATAAATAAAATAAAATTATTAAAGAGGTCTACATGTCCAGTTTTAAAATTCCAGAAATCAAAATAGCCCGCCATTCAGCGCAACAAGGCCAAGATGATGATATTGACTTCGAAATTAAGGGTCAAGAAATGCAATTTGTCGAAATCGAGCTAGACCCAGGCGAAAGCGCAATAGCCGAGGCAGGCGCAATGATGATGAAAAACAGTCACATAACCATGTATATCGTTTTTTGCTATTGTTTATATAACGATCAATCTGGTTGCCTATTTGATAAGTTATTAGGTGCTGGTAAACG
>JABSRY010000176.1 GCA_013214985.1 Hyphomicrobiales bacterium | reverse complement strand
CAGGCGTAACTATAAAATTTCCCTATATTCAAAACTAATCAATAAATGCTACTTACACAATCTTTCTGACAGAACCAAGTTGGTTAAAGCAAAATCGTGCCCGTGTCTCTAGAAAATCTCCTTTAGGGGAAGCCCTGAGCTACATCAATAAATTTTGGAACGGCTTGACCCTGTATTTGCGTAATGGATCTGTTGAAATGGATAACAATGCGGTTGAGCGAACAATCCGACCTATTGCTTTAAATCGTAAAAACGCGCTGTTTGCTGGTCATGATAAAGGTGCTGAGAATTGGGGCATCATTGCTTCACTTATCGAAACAGCAAAGTTAAATAAAATTGAACCGCATGCCTATATTACAGCAACCCTTCAAGCTATAGTCAATGGACACAAACAAAGCCAAATTAAACAATTACTGCCGTGGAACTATATTGCAAGATCAAATTCCGTGTGATTGGTGCAGCGCTTACGAACAGTTCTTCCAAGATAGAATATAACGTGAGTAATCATCCAAGATGGTCGATAAATACACCCAGCCCCAACCAATTATTTTTAGATAAGTAAAGTCTGTCTGCCATAATTGATTTATGGCAGTGGTTTTATCCTTAAACTCATTGGCTGCTTTGATGACAATATACGCAGGGCTAGTAATCAGGTTTCGGGACTTGAGCAGCCTATACACTGAGCTCTCAGACACAAAATATTGTTCCGCATCTGTAAAATGAACGGCCAACTCTCGTGGTGACATATCAGTCTTATCAAGTGCCAATTCAACAATCTGATGCCTAATATCATCAGGAATACGGTTCCAGACTTGTGTCTGGCCTGATGGCTTATCTGCCAAACCATCAATGCCATTTGATAAATATCTATCATACCAGCGGTAGAATGTGGTTCTGGGAATACCAAGCTTATCAAGCGTTTGCTTGGCAGATAAATGTGATTGTTCAACAAGTTTTATAATCTCAAACTTCTCAGAGGCTGGATATCTCATTCTATATACTCCCCATCCGCGATCATGCTTTTTTTGAGCAGACGAAGCTCTAATGTCTGCTCAGCAACAACTTCCTTTAAATCACGTGATTCACGACGTAGAACCTTCACCTCATCAGTTGATGCAGATCTCGCTGTGTCGCCAGCCAATCGTCTTTTGCCAGCCTCTAAAAACTCTTTCGACCATTTGTAATAAATACTTTGAGCAATGCCTTCTTGGCGACATAGCTCGGCAATCGATTCAACACCGCGCAAACCGTCTAACACAATGCGGATCTTTTCTTCAGCCGAATATTGCTTACGAGTGGCACGGCGGATGGCCTTAATTACCTGTGCACCTTTTGTGCGCTTGGTTGTTGGTCTTGTTGTCATCATCACTCCTTCAGAGCGTTACGATGAACCAAAACCCTATCTTATGCAACTAACCCAATCTGTTCCATAGAAGCTGACGATTTACAAAATAAATAAACGCACTTAAACCCTCCTAGATTAAATAAGTTAACCATTAACTTATAATAAATTTATTAAGTCGTAAACTCATTAAGTTTGCGGAGGTGTATTTGATGCCGAAGAAGGTTATTGCGCTAGTTGCTGTGATACAAAATTCAATCAAAAATTACCATTGCCAGATGAGCAACTTGTTAATTGCATTACTGAATGGCAAGGGATTACAATTGAAATTGATCAACATGTCATTCATGCAGATGTTGGTATAACAGGGATTACAGTTAAGTCAATATTGCCTGAAAAAGAACCTCTACCCATTTCTGAAACTGGTTTTTTATCTCAATTTCCATCCATTGAATCAGTCAAACATTATGGCGGGGTTAAAAATTACATTCTTTCATATTTAGACCATGAGGCCGCAAAACCAGAATGGGAAAAATCAAAAAAACGCTTGAAGCAAGAACAAATAGAACAGATCAAAATCAAAGACGCTGCAAAACAAATGGATATGTTTGGCGCTGCTTTATGAGTGAAACCCAATCAGAATATGCGTCCTTTCTAAATGGTAATGCCACTAAATCATATGAAAAATATAAAACAGATTTCATAAAAACCTTTAATCAACTAGCACGACATAGGGGACGCTATGAGGTTTTTAGCGATTTCATAACATTAAGCGCAATTTCGTTAAATAATGCCATGTTTAAAAATCAACAACTCGAAGATGAATATTTGAGTATTGGCAAAAAATATTCAACAGAAGATTTTCAAGGCGTAACGGAATTATTTACCATTGTTACAATGGCCTTAGAATTAAAGCCGTTTGACGTATTAGGCGACTTGTTTATGTCTTTAGAACTTGGCAATAAACATAACGGCCAATTTTTCACACCGCACCATATATCGGAACTCATGGCAAAATTAGTGCATGGCGATAGTTTGAAAACTATAGATAAGCCGTTTATTACTCTAACTGACCCCGCGTGTGGGGCAGGGAGCATGATATTAGCCTATGTTGAACTATTACAGGATAACGGCCATAATCCTGCTCAAAAGTTATATGTGCAAGCCGTGGATATTGACCGTACTGTCGCGCTTATGTGCTTCATTCAATTAACCTTGTGGGACGTACCCGCAGAAGTGATTGTTGGCAATACTCTAACAATGGAATATCGGGAATATTGGTATACATTCGCATTTAAAAGATGCGGTTGGCGCTCAAAGCTAGCAGAATATTACCGAGCAGAGGAAGATTTAGAAACTGCAAATATGGCTATGAGTTTAACGGAAGAACGGCCAATAAAACAGCCAAGGCCGATTAAGCCAGTATCTAAGGCGTTTCAGCTAGATTTGTTTTAGAGTTTTAGTTCAATATTGTACCGATATTTGGTACAATATTGGTGGTTTTATAATTGATTAAGTTAAAATAATCATTGACAATTTGTCTCAAAATTGGTACATTACATATATGATTGATGGAACAAAAAAAATAAACGCTCGTTTTTATATTCTTGATAGTGGGCGTGAACCAGTTAGAGATTGGTTGTTAGATTTAGACCAAGCCGATCGCAAGATCATTGGTAAAAACATAATGAAGGTAGAATTTGGATGGCCTATAGGAATGCCATATAGCCGTAATTTAGAAAAAGGTCTTTATGAGGTTCGATGTAATATTACTCATGGACGCATTGCAAGAGTATTATTTTGCATTGATAAAAATAGAATGATTTTGTTACATGGGTTTATTAAAAAGACCCAAGCAACCCCAGATAAAGAAAAAACAATTGCACGAAAGCGCATGAAAGGCAGTAGATAAATGATTAATGAAAAAAATATAGGTTCATCTTTTGACGAATTTCTTGCTGCGGACGGTTTGCTAGAATCTGTTGAAGAGCAAGCCATTAAAGAAATTATTGCAGATCAAATTGCACAAGCCATGAAGGACGAGGGCATTAATAAAACCACAATGGCAAAGCGTATGAAAACAAGCCGCCAAGCCTTAGATAGATTACTCGACCCTGAAAATATGGGCGTAACATTACATACAATGCAGCGTGCGGCCGCAGCGGTTGGCCGCAAACTTACATTACAATTGTCTTAATTATAGAAGCCCACAATTAGGCTTTCATTGAGAAAATTATTTAATAATGGCGACTTGAATTATTTTCAAGTCGTCTTTTTTGTTTAATTGAGGGGGCGTTCCTCCCCTCATTTGCAAGGCTAAAGTGCACAAATTTAAAAAACCGACTTGTTGCCTAAGTCCAGGGGAATAAATCTTTGATTTATGCCTGTCCTAAAGTCCACTGGCGCGCACCCTTTTTTTAAATTTGACCTTGCAAATTTCACCCCTCCATCTCGCCGAATGGCAAGCTTTCAAATACGCGCGGCTTTTGAAAGTTGCTGTTAATTGAGAATTACAATCGATAGGTGGAATATATGAAACAATCAGATGCAGCTAAATTATTAGACATAAGCGGAGCAGTTACCCCAGAACTAGTTAAATCAGCCTTTAGAACACAAGCTAAAAAATATCATCCAGATGTTAACCCCGCAGGGCTTGAAATGATGCAAATGATTAATGATGCCTTTGACACATTGAAGGATTTTACAGGCACTATCAATCAATCCGAAAACCCAGAAATTGATATATCTAACTATCCCGAAGCCTTAAATAATGCCCTAAATGCTATTATTGGACTAGCAGGACTAGAAATTGAAGTTTGCGGGGCTTGGATTTGGGTAGGCGGTAACACCCACACCCATAAGGATATTTTAAAAGCGCATAAATTCAAATGGGCGAATAAAAAGAAAAAATGGTCGTTTCGTCCTGATGATTGGAAATCATCTTCACGCGGTAGCACATCAATGGATGAAATCCGTAATTTGCACGGCTCAACCAAGCCAACCAAAAACAATAAATTCTTAAAAGCCTCATAGTCATTATATTACAGGAGACAGAGTCATGTTTTTAAAACTATCAGAAAATCAATTTATGGATGCGTTTAATCGCTCATCCTCACAGTGTTGGAATTTTTCCGACATTGGCCTTTGTGCTTTATATGAATATTTTGATGAATATCCAAAATGCGCGGAGGCACAAGCCAATTTTGATATTTGGCAAATTTGCAATCATTACAAAGAATATAAAACGCTTGCCGATATTCAAGCGGCTTATAATTCAGACTTTAAGACGGTTGATGATTTGCGCGATTATACCAGCGTTATAGAATTTGAAGACGGTATTATTATTCAGAATTTCTAATGATTTGAATAAGTAATTAATTTTATTTGGTTGTTGTGTATTAATTATATTTACATTATGCTGACTTTGATCCTGTGAGATGATTTATCTCGGTTGTGATTGTTTCCACTCTTCACTTTCTTTAATATGGAAGCAATCACATTTTTATTTATTGATTAGCAGTTAAAAATATTCCCTCATTTTTAACTGCTATTTTCCACGGCATTGCATTATGACGCTATTGCGGTGTTGCGGCAAAGATATGAATTATCCGTTTAAAAACGGATAATTCATATCCTATATTTGGTAATTTCTTTGAAATCACAAAATATAATATTGGGCTTTAATTAGCCTAGTTAAATGCTATATAAATTCCATGATTTTTTATTCCATTTTAGATTTTATAAATGAACAAAGTATTTTTGATATTGCGGGCTTTACGATTGCAGTATTAATTTTAGTCAAACTAGTTTCATATTTACTGCACCGGTATTATTTTTCTAGGCACGCTCGATATATACGCAAAGCCGATAAAATATTACTGCTGATTAAATCAATGGCAACTGAAGATTATGGCCGTGCAAAAATATTTAGCTATTTGAGGAAAATATCGCCCTATGTTTTTGAAGAAATGGTTTTAACCGCCATCCAAAATAAAGGCTATACCATCACCAGAAGCAAATCTTATTCCGGTGATGGTGGCATAGACGACCAATGTAAAATTAATGGTGAAATATACTTGATTCAATCGAAGCGTTACAAAGGCCATATTAACAGAAAACACGTATTGGCTTTTGATCGACTGTGTCACTCAAAAGACGTTTTTGGCTTATTTGTTCATACGGGCAAAACGGGCGCTAAATCGCACTCCAAACATTTTTACAATATCGATATGATTTCTGGCGATAGATTATTAAAACTTCTGCTCGATGAACCGTTAGACCTAAGCCGTTTCAAATAATCTTTACCTGGTACTTAATTCTATATAGCCTGACGCCTTTAATTTGATTCAAATTTGCCCACCCCAAAAAGTTCTTCAGTGGTACATTGTTGTCGTCGT
>JABSRY010000175.1 GCA_013214985.1 Hyphomicrobiales bacterium | reverse complement strand
ATCACATTTCCTCAACACAGGCGATCACCCAGTAATGATATTTGCAATAATACGCAATCATTTCAATATGTTACACAACGCATCGTTTAAAATTAGTCAAGGTAAATCAGTGGATAACGTCGTCTCAACCATGCGCCCACCTGTTTTTTTTAGTCGCAAAAACGCAGTCATAAGTCAAATAAGACGTTGGAACTTAAACAAAACCGACCTTGCAGTATCGCTAATAGCAGACGCCGATATAGACGCAAGAATGAACGCCCCCTTAGCAAAAAATATCCTAAACCGATTAGTAACTCGGTTAAGCCTAATGGCAAACCGCTAATAGTCCGCCGACAGAGAGGCACAGTCGAACGCATAAATTTGAGTATTGACTCATTTGTTCTATTCTATAATAGTCTATTATCGGCCTATTTCTTCTAGCGGCAACAATTGCCACCGTAAACGAGATTTTCTTACCCATGATCTACCACCTGACACACGCCGATAACTGTCTTTCGTGCCATCCTTGTTTAGGATGTGCGACGAATCCAATCAATGATGTAATTTGTCGTCTAGCAATAAGCAGTTGAAATTCTTGGCTTTACTGATTTGAAAATGCCAATAAGGGAACTTAATACCTAACCGTTAGTGGCCAAATTTCGAGCCATCCCAGTTTTGCTTTTGAGGCATTTGGTCAGTGCTGCACTTATGTTTAGCCTCATCCGTTTGTTTTGAAAAGCTATTGTAACAAGCGATTGATGAAAGTAGATGAGTAACCTTGATACTCACGAGTATTAAAACCCAACCCGAGTATCATCGAGTTGCTAACTTTCTTAAACAGCACATGAAGTTTACACCAATTATAATACCGAAATTAAGCTATCTAGTAGATGCCATTAAGACACTGCCGCCAATCATAAACCCACCACCGGAATAACCAAATATCTTTTTAGCTTTAGGGCTTTGAAACGCCTTTTTCGCACGTCCTGCAATAAGCGCATAACCACCCAAAATCACCGCAATTACAATAGACGATGTCAATACCAATATAGTGAATTGCAGCACCATGTCGCCATCTGGCGTCATAAATTGTGCTAAAAATGCCATGTAAAAGATAATCGCTTTAGGGTTTAATATCGCCGAAAAAAAACCCGCAGATAAGCTATTAAAAGCACTTTTACTAGCCGTGTTTTCAACCACTATAGCGTCACCATTTCTAGCATCCCTTATTTGGCAATATCCCAAATACGCCATATAGGCAACTCCCGCCCATTTGACAATCATAAACAAAGTTACCGATGCCGCCAAAATAGCACCCACCCCAACTATCGACAAAATGGTTAAAACCACACCCGCAATCACATCGCCAATTATGCATATAAATGCCGCTTTCACCCCGCGGGTAATCGCCTGACTAACCACCAATAACACACTAGGGCCAGGTATTAACGTCAGCACAATATTAGCAACCGCGTAAGCTATCCAAGTTTCCAATTCCATAATTCACCGTCAATAATAGTATAATTTAATTTAGTTTCAAAAAGTTTCTTTGCCGAATCAACCCGCAATTTACCTGTTCATGCACCTATACGCTTGCAAATTTCATCAAATTGATCAAGCGATCCAAACATAAGCTTAATAGTGCCCTTACCCGAATCGTTATAATCGATAGACGCAATTGTACCCAATATTTCAGATAGTTTATGCTCAAGCAAGATTGTTTCTGCTGTTTTAACTTTAACTATCTTCTTTTCAGAATGTTGAACAGTCGATGCTGTAGTTTCTTCCCGGCCTTCTTGTTGCCTAATAATTTTCTCAATATCCCTAACCGACAAATCTTCAGCAACAATTCTTTTGGCCAACTCCAGCGCATTTTCACGGCCTAATAATGCCCGTGCGTGCCCAGCCGAAATTTCATCTTCAACTACCATTTGTTTAATATCGTCGGGTAGTTTTAAAAGCCGCAATATATTCGTCACATAAGAGCGACTTTTGCCAATCACTTTAGATACATCCGCTTGTGTATAGCTAAATTGTTCAATCAATTGCCCAAGGCCAACCGCCTCTTCAATAGCAGACAAATTTTCACGTTGAACATTTTCAATAATCGCAACTTCAAGTGCCTCTTTATCGTCTAAATCAATAATAATAGTAGGAATGCTCTGCCTACCCGCTTGTTTAGACGCGCGCCAACGCCGCTCTCCCGCCACTATTTCATATATATAGTCGCGGTCAGCAACCGTTCGCACCAATATAGGTTGCAACACACCTTTCTCGGCAATGCTGTTGGCTAAATCGGTTAAATCCTCCGCATTAAAATGCTTGCGGGGATTGTATCTATTCGGTCCTATTTGCTCAAGATTTAGAACCCGTTGCTTATTGCTATCATTTTCTACGTTCAAAAATTTGGGGCTATCCCCCATCAGCGCATCTAGGCCACGACCAAGACGACGTTTTTTTGTATCTTCTGCCATTATATATCCTTAAGCTGCTGATTTTAATTGTTTTTCGCGTTTAATAAGTTCTGATGCCAATGCCACATAGGCTCGGCTGCCAATGCAATTTAGATCATATAACAATACAGGCTTGCCATGTGATGGGGCTTCAGAAACTCTTACATTACGCGGAATAACCGTTTTAAATACACGGTCACCCATAAAGTCTCGAACATTCTCTTCAACCTGCAAACATAGGTTATTACGTCTATCGGCCATGGTTAAAACAATGCCCTGTATATTAAGCCGTGGGTTTAAACTCGCCCTCACCTTTTCAATCGTCATCAGCAATTGACTTAAACCTTCTAGTGCAAAAAACTCACATTGCATCGGCACAATTAGGCTTTGCGCTGCCGACATCGCATTAATAGTCAATAAATTTAAACTGGGGGGGCAGTCAATTAATATATATGAAAATTGAACACTCTCACCTTTATTGGCAAGCTTATTTTGCCGCCATATGGCATCGCGTAATTTAAAATTACGACTACTTACATTTGCCAGTTCAAGCTCAGCACCCAACAAATCCATCGATGCAGGGGCAACAAACAACCTTGGCACCGCGGTTTTAACCAAACAATCACCAAGTTCGGCATCACCCATCAAAACATCATAACTGGTGTGAATGCGTTTATCCTTATCAATACCCAGACCCGTGCTTGCATTGCCTTGCGGGTCGATATCAATTACCAAAACTGTTTCGCCAATAGCAGCCAGCGCAGTTGCTAAGTTAATGGCTGTGGTGGTTTTACCAACGCCGCCTTTTTGGTTTGCGACTGTTAAAATTCTTGGATTTATCGCCACATTCTTATTCAAATGTTTAGCACGCATTTTGGCCTCAAAAGATTATTCAATCTGGCCAAAATCACTTATCTTAATAATTTTGCCAAATTGATGTGTTTGACTAACTGTCAATTCATAATCAATATGCCAACATTTAGTGGCTTCGGTCAATTCTTTATCTATATCTTGTCCTTTTAGAAAAAATACTGTGGAAACATTAACCATGTTATTTTCTGTTTTTCTTGCAAAATAGGGTTCACAATAGCCTAAAAGCTTGTCCAAATTTGCCACCGCGCGGGCGGTAATAAAATCAAACTTACCGCTTGCATTTAGGCCATATGTTTCACGTGAAGCATCTTCATCACCTTTAGACGGTTCATCATACAATTGAACTGCAAGTTGTTCTATGCGGGTATTCTCAACCTTGATATTTAGGCCTAAACGCCGTGATACGTCTTTTAGAAATGCAGATTTCTTTTGCACAGACTCAATACAAGTTACTTTTAATTTATCTGTACCATATTCAGAATCAGCATCTGCGTGCTTATCTAATATCGCAATAACCAGTGCAGGAAAACCACCCCCACTGCCTAAATCTAACAAGCTTTTTCGGCTCGACCTATCTAGCATTTTAAACAATTGCGCGCTGTCTATAATGTGACGCATCCAAATTTCTGTAACCGTCGATGAGGCGATTAAATTAATGCTTTTTTGCCATTTTAAGAGCAATTGTTCATACTCATTTAGTGCCGCAACTTGAGCTTCATTAAGCCCCAATTGCTTAATGTGCATCTTCACTTGTTTACTTATTGTCATGCCGATATTTTCCTAAAATTGCTCTTTTTTACATGGTTTAATAGGATCATAACAGCCGCAGGTGTTATGCCATCCATACGCAATGCCTGCCCTAAAGTTGCAGGGCGTAATGCGCTTAATTTGTGTTTCACTTCGTTAGATAAACCACCAATAGAATCATAATCTATTTGGTTAGGCAATGCCATATTTTCGTCTTTTCTAAACGCGATAATATCCGCCTGTTGGCGCTCGGTATATCGGTCATATAAAGCTTCAATTTCAGCTTGTTTTTTCGTTAGGCTATCGAATCGACTTAGCTCTGGCCACACTTGTTCTAGTACCGTAACGGTAATTTCTTCATAGGATAATAGTTGAAAACCGCTGCGCTTCACACCATCTTTATTCACTTTAATACCAAATTTTGCATATTCGTTTGGGCTTTTTTCATGAGACTCTAAAAAGCTCAAAAGTCCATTAAGTCTAGCCATTTTGGTATCAAAGCTTACTTTACGTTTTCCAGATAAAATACCCAACTTATCAGCAATTGGGGTTAGGCGTTGATCGGCATTATCTGCCCGCATTAGCAACCTATATTCCGCGCGCGAGGTAAACATTCGATAAGGCTCATTCACACCTTTTGTTACCAAATCATCTATCAACACACCGACATAAGCATCGGCCCTATCCAAAATAAGTGGCTCTTTGTCTTGTGCTTTAAGCGCAGCATTTAAGCCCGCCATCATGCCCAATGCGCCCGCTTCTTCATAGCCAGTTGTGCCATTAATTTGCCCAGCACAATAAAGCCCAGTTACTTTTTTACACTCTAACGTTGGTAACAATTCACGCGGGTCAATATAGTCATATTCGACCGCATAACCCACTTGGGTAATTTTTACATTTTCAAGCCCTGGTATGGTAACCATAAATGCTTCTTGAACTGATTTAGGTAAACTAGTCGAAATGCCATTTGGATAAATGGTATTTTCATTTAGGCCTTCAGGTTCTAAAAATATTTGATGTTCATCGCGGTCGCTAAAACGGTGTATTTTATCTTCAATTGACGGGCAATAACGTGGCCCCGCACTTTCAATCTGTCCATTAAAAATGGCCGATAATTTGATATTCTTTTCAATGACTTTTTTAGTTTCAACGGTTGTGGTGGTAATATAACAACTTACTTGTTTAGCATATGTTGCACCGTCTTTTAGCTCATCAAATGTTAAAAACGAAAGATAGGTCGGTTCTTCATCGCCTTTTTGTTCGGTCAATATATCCCAATTAATCGTATCCTTATCAAGCCTAGCTGGTGTGCCCGTTTTAAGCCGCCCCATATTTAGACCCATAGAATATAATTGTTCGGACAGCTTAATTGCGGGGGCATCTCCAACCCTGCCCGCTGGCCGAGTTTCTTGTCCGATATAGATAATGCCATTTAAAAATGTACCTGTAGTCAGTACAACTCGTTCAGTAGATATGCTGCGCCCATCATCTAAAACAATGCCTTTAATTACTTTTTGAGTTGCGTTTTCATCTTCAAAAATAAACGCATCCGCGCCCGCTTCAACTATGGTTAAGGTGGGTGTTGCAAATATTTCTTTTTGCATTTCATCTCTATAAATTTGGCGATCTGCTTGAACGCGAGGGCCTTGTACTGCGGGGCCTTTACGTAAGTTTAGCATACGATATTG
>JABSRY010000174.1 GCA_013214985.1 Hyphomicrobiales bacterium | reverse complement strand
CTCTTATGAATATATTTGCTCATGCGAACATTCTACGCCCCAAGGGGCGGGGAATTGAACCCTAAAAATGATTAAATTTGCAATGCCTATTACTAGCATTAAAGCTGCTGCGGTAAATACTTCGCGCATTTTTGTGGTGGCTATAAACCTAAATAATGGGCGCGATAAATAATGGCCGCCTACCACCACAATTGCAACGGCTGCAATGGTAACCAACGTAACCTGCCAACCTGGCAAGCCGTCGATTAGACTAAACGTTTTGTGGCCATCTTCTGCCGAGAGAGAGGCTAGCTCTGGCAATGCCAAAAGCGGTACAAGCGCCAACATGGCAATAACCGCAATGTCTTGAAACAATAAGACTGAAAAGCTATTTTGCCCACCATCGCCCTTCATTAGGCCTTTTTCGGTTAGAGTTTGCAGCACTATGGCGGTTGATGACAATGAGAAAACCAAGCCGACAGCCAGTGCGACGCTCCACACCAGACCAAACCACATGCCAAATGCCAAATGCCATAACCACTAATGTGGTGCCTGCAACTTGAAATGAGCCAAAGCCCAGTAATTTTGCCCGCATTGCCCATAGGGTTTTGGGATCTAATTCTAAGCCGACTAAAAACAGCATCATAACCACGCCAAATTCGGCAAAATGTTGAATTGATTATGTTTCTGAACCGACCAAGCCTGTAACGGGGCCAATGACAATGCCTGCAATAAGATACCCTAAAACTGAGCCTAGACCGAAACGTTTGGCAATGGGCACCGCAACCACTGCTGCGACTAAATAAATAAATGCTTGAACTAAAAGACCTGTCATTAAGATGCCTTACCATTAATTGGAAGTGGGGAGTTATTTATGAAATCGCGCGATGTGACTTTTTTATAATCTAAGTTATTATCGACTAATGCTGTTAACAGCTCTTGATATAATATGACATGTTTTTCGATGCTACCATCTGTTTGGGCAGCTAATGACCCGAATAAAACAAAGGGTGGTAAATACTGCATATGGCACAATTTTGCGGTTTGCTTTAAGGGTAATAAATAGTCTGTAAGCGGGTATTCGTTATGACCATCGGCGCTATATGCCTTTTGATCGCCGCCTGCGGTTACTGCTAGGATGAATTTTTTATCTTTCAATGCGTTGCCGCCCTGCCCGTACGCAAAGCCATATTCTAGCACTAAATCTTGCCATTCTTTTAGCATTGAGGGTGTTGAATACCAGAAAATTGGAAATTGTAAAATGATAACATCATGCTCAAGGAGACGCTGTTGTTCTTTTTTTATATTGATATCTAATTTGGGATAATCTGCATATAGATCTACAAACGTTACATTTTCAAGTTGTTTAGCGGCTTTTGCCATGGCTAAATTTGCTTTTGAATGATTTTGCCCTGGGTGGGCGAAAAGAATTAATATGTTTTGCTTGGCAGCAGTGTCGCTCATGTAAATACCTATTAAGTTAGAGTTTAAACACGCTAACATTAATCTGACATGAGATACAATTTATATTTAGTTTAAGTTGCCGATCGGCTTATCGCTTAACGATATTTCTATATATTTTTTTCTCGGCACGAGAGCCTGTTTTTTGATGTTTATAGAAACTATCTTCACGCATTATTTTAAGATAATTGGCATAATATTTTTCGGTAATAACGCCTGACTTTAGTGCTTTATTGATGGCGCAGCCCGGCTCTGAACTATGGCTGCAGTCATTAAATTTGCATTGTGATATCAGGGTATTAATATCATCGAAAGTTTTTTTAACTGCCACTTCGGCATCGACTAAATGTAGCTCTCGCATGCCTGGGGTATCTATAATCGCGACATTGTTACGGCAATAGAATAGTTCACGATGGGTTGTGGTATGTTGGCCTTTATCATCGCTCTCGCGAATATTTTTTGTGGGTAGGTTAGAATTTGAAATAACGTTAATTATAGTTGATTTGCCAACACCTGACGACCCTACTAATGCGATGCTATTGCCCGAAACATAATATTGATCGAGTTGCTCGTAGCTTTTTAAATCTGGCTTTGAAATGCAATGCACTCTTTTAACATTGAGCTTGTCGATTTGCTCTAAATATACGCTTGGATTTTTACACAAATCTAACTTGGTTAGAATAATGACTGGTTCGATATTAAATTTATGGGACATTGCCAAATAACGTTGCAGGCGTTTAATATTGAACTCGTCATTTGCGCTGGTTACTATCCATAAAAAGTCTAAATTTGCTGCGATAAGTTGCATTGAACCTTTAGATAGACGCTCTACACGGTTTTTGGATTTTAGCAACCGAACAACACGATAATGCTCGTAGGCCGCTTCGCCAATGACCCAATCGCCCACCGCAATAAATTGACTAATGGGTTGAAACTCTTCTAACGCGATGATGGAAACCTCGCCAGCCTCGCCAACTGCAACAACTCGGCTGCGGTGAATGGCAATGATGCGAAACAAAAAAATGCTCTTATTGGTAGCTGCAATTTCAATAGGCGTTAATTGGTCGTAAAAGAAACTCGACCAGCCTAATGAATTTAATTTTGATATATTCAAGCTTATTTGCTCCAAAGAAATAGAAATCTGATAAAAACGCGTTTAAAACTGATGTGTAAAGTATGCTGATATTGAGCTAAATAAACGATATAGTCAAGATTGTTATCGTTTAATATGCATTATAATTATGGTAATTAAACCTGAATTTTAAATACCCCCATAGCGCGCAAAACTCAAGCCAAAGTGCTATTTTTTGGATACAAGGATGTTTTAGCGTTTAAGGACGCATCTTGTTTAGGGCTTTATTTTGATTATTTGTAATATGTGCCTTGCATGTTTTTGAGTTTTTCTTCTATACTGCTTTCCTTAGAATCATTCTAAGAAATATTTGAATTTGGGAGACTTGAATGGCTGCTCAGTCGAAAGACGAAGATCAATCACCTGAAAAAAATAAGACAAATAAAGAAGGTCAAGATGCGGTCGATGCCTCTTCGCTTTCGACCATTAAAAAATTATGGCCCTATATGTGGCCTGCCGATCGTAAAGATTTAAAAATACGCGTATTGTTGGCAATTGTTGCATTAATGGCCGCCAAAGTGTTTTCGACCTTGGTGCCATTTGCTTATAAAGGCTTAATTGATGTTCTGGGCAACCCAAGCGATGCCGAACAAGTTTTATATTTAAGCCTGTCTTTGCCAATTATATTTGCCATTGCATACGGATTGGGGCAAATATTTGAAGCGGGATTTATGCAATTGCGCGACATATTATTTGCATCGGTCGGGCAACATGCGGTGCGTGGCTTGGCGAAACGTACCTTTAAGCATTTGCACGCTTTATCGCTTCGTTACCATTTGCAGCGCCGTATTGGCGGGCTTTCGCGGGTAATTGAACGCGGCACCAAAGGCATTGAGACCATTGTGCGTTTTACCATGCTTAACACTGCGCCTGCTTTGGTTGAGTTTTTGATCATTGGCATTGTGTTTGTTTGGATGTTTGGCTGGTCATTTTTTGGTGTTATGGTTGTGACTATTTGGGCCTATATTTATTTTACCGTTAAAGCCAGCAATTGGCGCATTGCCATTAGACGCAAGATGAATGACAGCGACACCGAAGCCAATTCTAAAGCGATTGACAGTTTGCTCAATTTTGAAACGGTTAAATATTTTGGCAATGAGGAGATGGAACTTAAGCGATTTGACCAATCTATGGCCGAATATGAAACTGCGGCGATAAAAATGTGGACCTCATTGGGGTTGCTTAATTTTGGGCAAGCAGTGATTTTTTGGGTCGGGATGATTGTAATTAGCATTATGTCGGTCAATGGGGTTTTGGCGGGCAGCATGACCTTGGGTGACTTTGTGTTGATTAACGCATTTATGATGCAAATTTATCGGCCGCTTAATTTTATTGGGTTTGTTTATCGTGAAATTCGCCAAGGGCTTACGGACATTGAAATGATGTTTGCTTTGCTTGACCAAGAAGCCGAAATACAGGATAAAGTTGACGCAAAGCCGCTTGAGTTATCGGGCGCGATAATTAAATTTAATGACATCAAATTTAATTATGACCCTGATCGTGATATTCTTAAGGGCATTAGTTTTGAAGTGCCTGCGGGTAAAACCATTGCGGTTGTTGGGCCATCGGGCGCTGGAAAATCGACCATATCGAGGTTGATTTACCGATTTTATGATACCATTGAAGGCAGTGTTGAAATTGACGGGCAAGATGTGAGGGATATTACCCAAAAATCACTACGAGCGGCGATTGGCATGGTGCCGCAAGACACTGTGTTGTTTAATGATACGATTGCTTATAATATTCGTTATGGGCGGCCTGATGCCACGGATGAGCAAGTGCGAGAAGCGGCACGTTTGGCACAAATTGCTGATTTTATTGACCAATTGCCACAAGGGTTTGAAACGCCTGTTGGTGAGCGCGGGTTGAAATTATCGGGTGGTGAAAAACAACGGGTGGCGATTGCGCGTACTATTTTGAAAAACCCAGCCATCTTAATTTTGGACGAAGCGACATCGGCTTTGGACACTCAGACTGAGCGTGATATTCAATCTGCCTTGGACCATGTTGCGAAAAATCGCACCACCTTGGTTATTGCACATAGGCTTTCGACGGTGATTAATGCCGATGAAATTATTGTATTGAAGGCTGGCTTGATTGTTGAACGCGGTGACCATAATGCACTGTTGGCGCTTGATGGGCTTTATGCGCAAATGTGGAACCGCCAACGTGAAGCAGATGAAGCAAGCGCACGTTTGGCCGTGTTAAAGCAGCAAATATAAGTGATTATTACAAAAATTGCAGGAATTTTATTGCTGTTAGAATATAAAATGCCAACAAGAATAACCGCTTGTTGGCTGAAAACTGTGGTTAATTGGACGACCTGAGTTAAGGGTGTTGATCATTAGGTTTTAGTATAATATACGACTAACCCTAAACTCTGCTACTATTTTACTACATTGATAGTTTATACACGCAGTAGGATGTATAGAATTTTGGGGATGCTTTATGGATGATATGGAACAATCGTTAGCGCTTGCTAAACGTACTTTAGGGTTTTTAAACCAACAAGATATTGTTCCACACCCGCTTAATTATGATGTTATTTACAATTATAACCGTGGGCATAATAAGCCCTTAATACAATCTGTTAATGACCTAATATTATCTAAAGAAAAGCATAAATCTGATGCATTGGCGGAGATACATGCCAAGCTTATTTCTAATGAGGTATCTACACAACAAGTTGATGATATCGCTACTAAAATGACTGAGCAAATTACTCAAATTACTGAAGTTATTTCGACCGCAAGTGGCGAGACCACTAGCTATAGCGATGTGCTAAACAAGGTAAGCGGTGTATTAAACTTGGATGTTGATTCTGAGGCATTAAAAACCATGGTTGGCACTTTGATGAGCGCCACAACCGATATGGAAAAAAACTTAGCGCAGCTTGAAAATAAACTGGCTATGTCTAACCATCAAGTTTCGGAATTAAATGAACATTTACATACGGTAAAAATGGAGGCACGTACCGACCAATTAACCGGTATATACAACCGAAAATATTATGATGAGGCAATTGCTCTAGAGATAGAAGTTGCAAATACAGAGAATACAGAATTATGCTTGTTGATGGGTGATATTGACAAATTTAAGCTGTTTAATGACAATTATGGGCATCAAACTGGGGACCGCGTATTACGGCTGGTGGCACAAACCATGTTTAACAGTGTTAATGAGCCTGATGTGG
>JABSRY010000173.1 GCA_013214985.1 Hyphomicrobiales bacterium | reverse complement strand
GTACGTTAAAACCAAATTTAACTGTATCACCGCTTACTGGATAGTTGCCAATAGACTTTTCTGCCCATGCATTACGTGCATAAAACATTGGCGCACTCATTGCCGCAGCGCCAACTGCTCCCGCTTTTAGTATAGAACGACGAGATACAATTTTTGAAATATCAGACTTTTTAGTCACGATAAATTCTCCCTTTTATAATTTTAGGTTTAAACACAATCGAATGTGTCTAATAAAAATGATAAAAACTTGAAACTGCGTTTTATATTATTGTTTTTCAGATTCAAATTTTAATAACTTTTCGACTATCCCATTGAATCTGTTATGAAAGTTATCGGACGTTGGTCTTATGTCTGATATAAAAAAATTGTAAGTCCTTGTTTTTTATGATACTCGTTATACAGACATCATACCAAACTATTAAACGGCATAAGACTAACGTCCTAGGTTACTTTTTAAATAGAATCTTTTATGCCTGTAGCATACTTTTGTATTTAGTTTGTTTTGAGGGAATCGAGTATAACTATGGTAAAAAAAGTTGTTATTGCAGACGATCATCCGTTATTTCGAGCCGCACTGAAACAGGCGATCCGAAAAATATCTGCAAATACCAAAATTATGGAGGTAAGCTCACTGAGTGAAACTTCTAGTATATTACTAAATGAAAAAAACATTGATTTATTATTGCTTGATATTCATATGTCCGACAGCGATGGGTTTGCAGGGCTAATAATGTATAAACAAGCTTACCCATTAATACCGATCGTTATTGTTTCTGCATCTGAAGATTCTAAAATTGTTAAAAATGCGATAGATTTTGGTGCGTCAGGTTTTATCCCAAAATCTGCGGATTTGTCGCTAATTCGAGAGGCAATTAATATTATATTTAACGGCCAATCATGGTGGCCAAATACCGATAGTCATACATTACACAAATCAGTTTCTCAGCAAAATTCTGAAGAAATATCTAGCCTGTTTTTAACGCTGACACCTACGCAATCCAAAGTATTTATGGCAATTAGCGAAGGTTTATTGAATAAACAAATTGCCTTTAAAATGGATATTTCAGAATCGACTATAAAAACCCACATCACTGCGATTTTTAAAAAATTGGGCATTAACTCTCGTACGCAAGCAGTTATATTTGCTAAAGATTTGGAAAAAAACACCAAACAAGAATATTAATTCATTTTATTCAGCTGTTTCGCGCTTAACAATGCTGCCCGTAATATAGCTGGGTCAATTGGCTTTTGAATCAGATCAAACCCGGCTTGGGCTATTTTATCATGTACAATTTGAGTTTTATCCGCCGTTACAATATAGCCCATAAATTCAATATTATACTCGGTTTTTAAATGCAACAATAACTCCAGCCCTGTTTCATTATCTTCCAATTGATAATCTGCGAAAATCACATCTATTCTACCTAACTGATCCACAATATCTATTGCATTCACAAAGCTTTCTGCAGTAAAAACGTTACAATGCCAACGGCTTAAAAGTTTATCCATACCGTTAAGAATTGCCTTTTCATTGTCAATACAGAGAATATTCAACCCTTTTAAAGATATATCTTGCGTAGTTATTGGTTGAATTGGCGCAGGTTTATATTCAACAGTCGAAATTGGCACATCGACCCTAAATACTGACCCTTTGCCCACGTTAGATTGAACAGAAACCTCGCAGTCAATAATTTTGGCAATTCTTTCGGTAATTGCCAAGCCAAGCCCAAGCCCCTTAACTTCACGTGTCGCAACATTATCGATTCTTTTAAACTCATAAAATACGTCTTTTAAATCCGCATTATCAATACCAATCCCTGTATCCCAAACCTCAATTGTTAGTTTATCGGCTCTGCGCCTACAGCCTAATAATATGCGACCCTTTATCGTATAACGAATGGCGTTGGATAAGAAATTCTGCAAAATCGAATATAATAAGCCAATGTCGCTGTAAATGGTTAAGTTGCATGGCACCATATGTAAACTCAGACCTTTTTTTGCAGCAATTACGGAAAATTCTACATTTAATGAGTTTAGTAGGTTATCGACTGGAAAAACAGTATTATCGGCGCTCACGCCACCACCATCTAATTTAGAAATATCAAGCAGAGCATTTAATAGCCGTTCAGATGATTTTAGCGATTCAGAGAGATTTCGAATGATTTCTTTTGATTCTTCATCCTCACCTTCGTTAAAATCTTCTTCTAAAACCGAGGTGAATAAGCGGGCGGCGTTTAAGGGTTGCAATAGGTCGTGGCTTGCAGCGGCTAAGAACCTAGTTTTACTTCTTGTCGCGGTTTCTGACATTTGTTTTGCATCCCGCAACTGCTCTTCAACTTCCACCCTGCGATCAATTTCATTTTGTAAATCATGGTTCATTATTGATAATTCTTCGGTTCTATCAATAACTCTTTTCTCTAAGTTTTCATGACTTTCTTGCAGTTCAATCTCAACTTTACGTCGATCTGTGATATCTTGATAAATTCCAAAAAAGCCCTGTACCGTATGATTTTTATCAAATTGTGGCACATACGATACTTGAGTATATCTGACCCCAATTTGAGGTCTAAACACTTCAATATCGAAGGTTTGTTTTTCACCCGCTAAAACTTTTTTAATATGAGCCTTTTTAATATTATAGTCTTCTTCACCCAAAACATCTCGAATATGCCTACCAATAATATCTTCATTTAAAAAGTTCCATGTGGCATGAAATGCCCTGTTTGCAAATATCAATTTTTCATTTTTATCTGTAAACGAAATAATTTCTGGCACGTTATCGGTATAAAATTGAATATTCTCATCTTTGCGTTTTAATGCATTCTCAAAATTTACTAATTGAGTAATATCGGTAAAACTTACCACTGTACCGCCGCCAGGCATTGGGCTAGATAATATTTGTAATATAGTGCCGTCTGGCCTGGTTCTTGTAATACTTCTTGGCCTGTTTTTACGCCAACTTTCTTTACGCTGCGTGACTACGGATTCTACATCAACATCCCCATATTCACCATTTTCTGCATTAAACCGAATAAGGTCGGATGCAGGCCGACCGACATACATGTAGTCCTCAGCATAACCAGCCATGTCGACATATTTTTTATTCCATGCAATAATATTTTGAGCAGCATCCATCACATAAATTGCATGGCCAATATATTCGATTGTAGAGCGTAATATTTCTCTATTAAATGCAATTTCTTTACTCGTATCACCCAATAAATGAATAATATCGTCAATTTGTAAGTTAGTGCCTTTAAGGGCAGATTGCATGACCTTATGAGCTGAGGATGCACCTATCGCGCGGGCAATTAACTCTTCAGTATATTGAATAATATCAAAATCGACTTTGTCATTTAAGTGAATTATTCTGTTACATTTTCTTTGCAAGCCAATTATATAATCTTGTTTTTGATTGTAACCCAAAATTTTAGTCGACAGGTTTTTCAAATCCCACACTCGCAACATAATATCATGGCTGGCAATATGTGCTGTAATGGGTTTGATATCTTTATTATCAACAAATGCTGCTGCTTGAACATTGTCTAACAAACTTGGCTTTGCGATATGAGAGAAATATATGTAACAAATAATATTGATACCAAGGCTCAAAACAACACCATGTGTTAAGGTGTCACCAAAATCCAACCCAAATATAGCTTGCGGCTTTAACCAGTCTATTCCTAATGGCCCATATTGTATGAAATTAATGTTTATAAATTCAATATTTAGGCTTGGTAGTAATAGGGTATAAAACCAGACAAAAAACCCTAAACATATGCCAACATAAACACCGTTTTTGTGCCCTCTTCGCCATGTAATTGCACCTATCATCGCGGGTGCAAATTGTATGGCCGCTGCAAATGAAATCAGACCAATGCTTGCAAGCATTTCAGAGCTTGAAGTTCGATAATATGCATATGCCATTAGCATCATTATAATAATAGCGCCGCGCCTGATATTAATCAGCCATTTACTAAAATCATTTTCATCCATATTAATGAATTTGAACTTTACAATAATTGGCATTATTATATCATTACTAACCATCGTACTTAAGGTTATTGAAGCAACAATTACCATGCCTGTTGCCGCAGAAAAACCGCCTAAAAACACTAATATTGTTAAGCTATTTTCTCCGTTAAATATCGGAATATTTAAAATATATTGTTCTGGATTTTGTAAATTTACTGGTAATGTTGTTATGCCACCAACTATTATTGGTACAATAACGACACTGATTAATATCAAATAAATTGGCAAAATATAGCGTGCTGATTTTACGTCATTAACATCATTATTTTCAACTACTGCAACATGAAACTGCCTTGGTAAAAAAATAATAGCCGACATACTTAATATCATCATGGTAAAAAACCGAATGTCGAGCTGTTCGATCGAAAACAGGCTTTTGGTTTCATTTAAATGCGCCAACCCTGCCGATAAATCCTGAAAACCATTCATCAGGTAAAATATTACAAATAGTCCAACCGTTAAAAACGCAACCAGCTTAATGACTGAGTCAAAACCAACCGCAGCAATTAATCCTCTATGATGTTCGGTGGCATCAATGTGTCTTGTGCCAAAGATAATGGAGAAAAAAGCGAGCACTAACGCCAATATTAATTCATTTGCCCAACTGCCTGCCCCAGCAACATTTTGCCCGACAGTTTGGCCCGTCATAATCTGGTAGCTCGTAGAAATGGATTTGAGTTGAAGCGCAATATACGGCAAGCTACCGATTACCGCAAAACATGCAATCATCATCGCCAAATTTTGGCTTTTTCCATAACGTGCGGCAATAAAATCTGCAATGGATGAGCTATGTTGCTTAGTACCCACTACCACTAATTTTTGTATATATTTACCACCAACGACAAATGTAAGTATTGGGCCAAGGTAAATTGCAAAATAATGCCAACCCGATGAAGTCGCGGTTGCGGCTGCGCCATAATAGGTCCACGAAGAGCAATATACCGCCAATGAAAGGCTATATGTAAGAGCCCGTGTAAAGCTCGCTTGCGGTTTGTCTCGGTTTTTATCCCACCACCAGGCGATTAAGAACAATGCCCCAATATAGGCTAAACTCATAGTTACAATTAGCCAACCGTCTAACATTATCGTCCCTCTTTTCTATTATTAAAGAACGGTAAGTTAACATAATCAAGTGTTATATTTTTTGGGTTTATAAATTTTTACTTATTACCCCAATTACTTCACTTGACATTACAGTCACTGGAAGCTTTAATGATATATGAGAAACATAAAAAAGGATTATGAAATGGCTGATTCTTGCTGCTCATCAAAAAGTAAAACCGAAAATAAGATTTCCAAACAAAATGAAACTTCAGAGGAAGTTCAATTTGCGATTGATCCTGTTTGTGGAATGAAGGTGGATATAAATAATCCAGATAAAAAGCATTTTCTATATAAGGGAGAAAATTATCATTTTTGCAACCCAAAATGTTACGATAAATTTTCGACAGACCCTGACTATTATTTGACAGGGCAACATAAAGTTGATGCCGCAAAACAGGCAGATGAAGCGCCAAAAGGCACCCGTTACACATGTAGCTGCCATCCTGAGATTATTGAATATGCACCAGGTGTTTGCCCTAAATGTGGCATGGCACTTGAAGTTATGGATATGCCATCAGATCAAGTAAACCCCGAACTTGTTGATTTCACTAAACGATTATGGGTGTCGGCACCGCTTGCTATAATTTTATTGGTTATAGAAATGAGCGATCACATCTTAAACATTAATTTGTTGCCG
>JABSRY010000172.1 GCA_013214985.1 Hyphomicrobiales bacterium | reverse complement strand
AAATAAAACAAATGAGTTGATACTCTCCAACAATATTGTTTATTGACAGCTATAAAATTATAAGGTAGTAGTCAATACATACAAACTTGTTATACAAGTTTACAAGAAATGACCAAGAGGAATTATGGATCAAGATACAATTCAAATTGAATTTAAAAAGGATAGTACGGATTTAGTTAGCAAAACTATTGGAGTAATTACTCAGTATATTCGTAAAGAGGCGCTTAGTCCGGGGGATAAATTACCAAGTGAATTAAACTTAGCGAAAGAACTTAAAGTTTCTAGAACGGTTGTTAGAGAAGCGTTTAGATCGCTTGCGGCAATTAGATTGATTAATTTAAGTGCTGGTAAGCGCGCCACTATAGCGCATCTCGATCATGGTGCCATGTCCTTAATGATTGAACATGGTGTTTTGACCGAACAGATTAGTGTTCAGCAAATTTATGATGTGAGGCGAACTATTGAAGTTAGAACTGTTACTTTAGCATCTTTGCGTCGAAGTGAAGCAGAAGCTAAGTCGATTCGTTATCATGCAATGCAAATGATGGAACATATTAACGCACCAGATAAAGCTATGGAACATGATTTGGCATTTCATTTTGAAATTGCAAAAGCATCCAAAAACCCTGTATTTGCCATTATTGTTGGTGCGTTTCAAGGTGTTTCACGTCAGTCATGGTCGATTGGTTGGCGAAATAGAACCCAGCATGGTCAGCGTGAAGAGATGATTCAAACGCATATTGATATAGCTGATGCCATTGTGCTTGGAGATCCGTTAAAGGCAAATGAATTAATGAGTGCACATTTTGATGATTCAATCAAAGTTTTAATAGACGCAGGTTTGGTATAATACGCTATGAAAATTACAAAAATAGAAACAATTCGTATTGAAGAGCGTCCAAATCTGTTATGGATTCAGGTTTATACCGATGAGGGCTTGGTTGGATTAGGTGAGACATTTTTTGGTGCCAAAGCCGTTGAAGCTTACATACATGAAACGCTCGTGCCAATTGTTATAGGTCGTAATCCACTTGAAATTGATAGGCTTTCAGCTGACTTAGTGGGCTATCTTGGTTTTAGATCAACGGGAGTTGAGGTGCGTGGTAATTCGGCATTTGACATTGCTTTATGGGATTTGTTCGGTAAGGTAACCAATCAACCAATCGCTCAGTTATTAGGTGGCTTTACACGTCAGGATATTCGTACCTATAACACCTGTGCTGGCACAGAATATATTAAAAAAGCCACTGGTCAAAATACTAAAAATTATAACATAAAGAGCATTAAGCATAATGATTATGACGATTTAAATGCCTTTATGAATAATGCCGATGAGCTTGCCATCTCATTGCTTGAAGAAGGTATAACCGGCATGAAGATTTGGCCGTTTGACGTGGTTGCTGAAAAAACTAGAGGGCAATATATATCGCCTGCGGATATGAAAGCTGGGCTTGAGCCAATTGAGAAAATTCGCAAAGCCGTTGGCGATAAAATGGATATTATGATTGAGTTTCATCTTATGTGGCAGTTGTTGCCAGCCATTGAAATTGCTAGAGCGTTAAAGCCATATAATACATTTTGGCACGAAGATCCTATTAAAATGGACAGTCTGTCTAGCTTAAAACGTTATGCAGAAGCGTCAACAGCGCCGATTGCTGCCTCTGAAACTTTAGGTTCACGCTTTGCGTTTAGGGACCTTATTGAAACTGGCGCAGCCGGCATATTTAACCTCGATATTAGCTGGTGCGGCGGCCTGTCTGAAGCACAAAAAATTGCGTCAATGGCCGAGACTTGGCATTTGCCGATTGCCCCGCATGACTGCACAGGACCGGTGGTGTTATGTGCTTCAACCCATCTATCATTAAATGCACCCAATGCTCTTGTGCAAGAAAGTGTGCGGGCGTTTTACAATACTTGGTATCGAGACCTTGTAACCAATTTGCCAATTGTAAAAAATGGCAGAATAACAGTGCCTGAAGGCGCTGGACTAGGAATGGAGCTGAACCCTGATTTAGACAAGGCATTCACTACATTCCGAAAAACATCGGATGCAAAAAGCATTTGATAGCTTAAAATAATCTCATGGGAGGAAGATATGAGAAAGTTACTAAATACCGTCGCTTTGACGGCTCTATTAATGGCGAGTTCAGTTAGCATTGGCCACGCTGAAAAAATGGACATTGTGTTCACCCATCACTCATCCGCATCCAATACATTTTGGCAAGCCGTTAAAAAAGGCTTCGAAGATGCTTGTGATAAAATAGATGCAAATTGTCAGATGATTTTCACTCAAACAGAGGGTGATGTGCAACAACAGCTTGCCAATATGGAAGCGGCTCTTGCCAGAGAACCCGATGCTTTATTCACGTCAATTGTTGACGATAAAGCCCTTGATGCAGTGATCAGCCAAGCAGTGGATGACGGCGTTATTGTTATTGCGGTTAATGTTGATGACAGTGAAGGTGCTGATGGCAACGCCCGTGCAGCATTTGTAGGTCAAGGATTCCGTCCAGCGGGTTATTCGCTTGGTAAAGCCATGTCGGCTCATTTCCCTAAAGAAGGCGCTATCAAAGTGCTGGTCGGTATTTCTGCACCAGGTCAAAATTGGTCTGAAGCGCGCGGCGGAGGTGTGATGGATTTTTTGGAAGATTATAAAAAAACCAATCCTGATCGAGATATAAGCTGGAAACGCATTGATTCTGGTACAGATTTGGCGATTACTTCCGACCGCGTTGGTGCTTATTTGAATGCAAACCCAGATACCACAGCTTATTTTGATACCGGTTTTTGGCATGCAGCTGTAGCCCGAGTGCTTAAAGACCGTGGCATTGCACCAGGTAAAGTATTGCTTGGTGGTTTTGATCTTGTGCCTGAAGCGGTACAACAAATGCAAGCGGGTTATATCCAAGTTCAGGTCGATCAACAACCATATATGCAGGGCTTTATTCCGGTAATGCAGGCTTATTTGGCTCATAAGATTGGCCTTGCACCGGCAGATGTCGATACTGGGCAGGGCATTGTAACGCCTGCGGACGCGGACGCCATTATGGCTCTTTCGGTAAAAGGTTTGAGATAAATACCAACAGCGGGGTTGGCGACATGGGTGCCAATCTCGACTTTATGAGGAAATTTGACTATATGAAACGCGCGTTAAAAGTTTATATGGAAAAACCAGAATTGGCGGCATTGGTGCTGCTGGTCGGGCTGATAATATTATTTCAATATTTGTCTGATGGGGTTTTTCTAAATGCCAATAATTTAAGAGGTATTTTGGGGATTTTACCGGAAATTGGGCTGATGGTAATTGGCGTCACAATTTTAATGATTGCTGGTGAATTTGATCTGTCCGTTGGTTCGGTTTTTGCTTTAATGCCAATGACCATGGCGGTACTAATGGCCGACGGCACGCCGTTCTTTTTTGCATTCGTTGCTGGCATGGCTTTTGCGCTCTTAATAGGTTTTGTCAATGGCTATTTAACTGTTAAATTTGCAATTCCAAGTTTTATTACCACTTTAGGGATGTTATTTATTGCGAGGTCTTTGACCATTGTTATATCTGGTGGTTTTCCGCCATTATTGCCAAATGATTTGCCCAATTGGTTGTTTACTGTATTTGTTGGACCGGGTCACTTATTTAGAATGTCATTCATTTGGTTTGTTTTAATTGGAGTTGCGGCATCTTTGATGATGAGCCGTACTAATTTTGGCAATTGGATAAAGGCGACAGGTGGTTTTTTACCAGCGGCGGATGCCATGGGCATTCCGACAGCACGGGTTAAAATTGCGGCCTTTATGTTATGCTCGGTACTTGCAGGCTTTGCAGGTATGTTACAAGTATTACGACTTGGTTCGCCTTTGCCATCCATCGGAGAAGGTTGGGAGCTACAAGCGGTCGCCGCAGCGGTGATTGGCGGAACGGCATTAAATGGTGGTGTTGGTGCGGTGATTGGCGGTGTGATAGGCGCGATATTAATTAGAGTGATCGATAATGGTTTGGTGTTAAGCCAAGTGGATTCAAATTGGTTTAAATTTGCCATTGGTTTCTTAACCATATTTGCAGTGGTTGCCAACTCTTGGCTACGAAAACGCGCAAAATCGATGAAAGTGGAGACGTGAATATGATCGCTCCAATAATTTCAATTCGTAATATGCACAAATGGTATTCAGGTGTTCATGCACTGCGAGGTGTATCGTTGGATATCAATCCTAATGAAGCGCTTGGCCTGATTGGCGATAATGGCGCGGGTAAATCAACTTTGATCAATATCTTATCGGGCGCACAAACAGCTGATGAAGGTGAAATAGAGATTGATGGTGCGTTGGTGAATATTCGCAACCCGCGGGATGCTATGGATTTAGGCATTGAAACTATTTATCAATATAATTCCATGGTGCCGACCATGTCGATAGCCCGTAACATGTTTATTGGACGTGAGCCGTTAAAGGTATCATTGTTTGGTATTGGTATAATGGATCAGCAGAAAATGCGTGACGATAGTGTTAAGGCTATAGCAGATGTAAATTTGCATTTAAGATCGCCTGACGCGTTGGTTGGCGAACTGTCTGGTGGTCAACGACAAGGCGTGGCAATTGCCCGTGCTATGCATTTTAGATCCCGTTTAATGATATTGGACGAGCCAACAAATCACCTGTCAGTAAAAGAAACCGCAAAAGTAATAGGGTTTGTACAATCTCTCAAAAATCAAAATGTGACCAGTATTTTCATTAGCCATAATATGCATCATGTGTTTGAATGTTGTGACCGAGTGGTTGCGATGGCGCGTGGCAAAATTGTGCTCGATAAACGTATTGAAGATACATCAATTGAAGAAGTGCATGAAGTATTATAAGAGGGATTATGACAGATTTGCAAAATAGGAAAGTGCTCTTAACTGGTGGATTTGGTTCCCTCGGACGTGCTCAAGCGGTGAAATTATCAAAAGAAGGCGCAACGATTATCATTCTAGAGCGCCCTAATTTTGAAAATGCTGATGAAATTGTCAAAAATCTTGGGAGCAACATTGATTATTTTGGTTGTGACTTAAATAATTTAGAAAACGTATTAAGTTGTGTTTCAGAATTATCGGACTCTGTTGGTGGGTTTGATATTTTGATTAACAATGCTGCTCTTATCATCAATAAACCATTTGAAGAATTTTCGTTACAAGAGTATGAAGACCAAATTAGGATAAATTCATCCGCCGCATTCACCTTAATTGGAGCTTGTGCACCCGCTATGAAGACAAAAAAATATGGTAAAATTATTAATTTTACATCACTAACATTAAACGGTCATTGGGATGGTTATGTGCCATATGTAGCCTCTAAAGGTGCTATGCTTGGGCTTACAAAATCCCTTGCTCGCGAGCTGGGTTCGTTTGGTATTAATGTCAATTCAGTTGCTCCGGGTGCCGTTGTTTCAGACGCAGAAGAACGAATTTTTGGGGATAAATTGGAAGAATATAATGATTGGATTTTGGATAGACAATCTTTAAAATCTAGAATTCAGCCCGAGCAAGTCGCAGACCTTGTTCATTTTTTAGTCTCGCCTGCGGCAAATATGATTTCGGGGCAGAATTTTGCAATTGACGGTGGTTGGTAGTTATGACTGGATTGGTTAATATTTCGGCGGGCAAGGCCGAATTAACCCTTGCCCCCGAGTTAGGCAGGGCTAACGCATCAGATTACACTGCGTTTTTATTAACGCATTTCAACCATAATAATTCACTTTATTCTGGTGTAATATTGCCTATATTTTGCGCTAATTCTATGGAATATTCTTCATAAGCATAATTCTGC
>JABSRY010000171.1 GCA_013214985.1 Hyphomicrobiales bacterium | reverse complement strand
CAAAGCCAAATTAAACAATTACTGCCGTGGAACTATATTGCAACCTCAAATTCCGTGTGATTGGTGAAGCGCTTACATTATTTGCAGCTGTTATGTTGTTATTATTGTGGATGTCGGAAAAAGCGTTGAAAGCACCATGGGGTCGTATGATGCACGCCATTAGAGATAATGAGGATGCAGCTCGTGCAATGGGCAAAGATGTTACTAGACAGCATTTACAAGTATTCATCATCGGTTCGGCAATTGTTGGCATGGCAGGGGCAATGCTTGTTACGTTAGATGGGCAGTTTACACCTGGCTCCTATCAACCCCTAAGATTTACTTTTTTAATATGGATTATGGTGATAATTGGCGGTTCTGGCAATAACTGGGGCTCAATCCTTGGTGGGCTAGTGATTTGGCTTGTTTGGATCGAAGCTGAACCCATTGGCGCTATGGCTATTGATTTTTTAACCTCACAAATGGGTGACACTAACTCGATTAAGATACATCTTATTAATAATGCAGCGCAAATGCGATTGGTATTGATGGGGGCTTTGCTTTTAGCGGTTTTACGGTTCTCACCAGGTGGGCTTATTCCAGAAAAAAGATAAAGTTAAACTCATAAAATAATTAGAATGAAATTGCTCTAATTTTGGCAGGTCGTTTGAACGTTTTATAAATATGAAAAAATAAAACCCACGCCATAATTGCTTACGGCGGGGGTTTTAATATTGTTTTACAGAATGCTCAGATATTCTGCTTATTTAAGTCACTCGGTTTGCCTTATTGAACTTGGGGTCTTCCCATAAATTGTTTTCCATAATGTTTACAATAATATCTACCGCTTTGTGGATGTCTGCTTCACTAATATAAAGGGGTGTTATCCCAAATCTAATTATGTTGGGCGCTCTAAAATCTCCGATTAGGCCATTGGCAATGAGGGCTTGTACAACTGCGTAACCATTTTTGAACTTGAACGAAACCTGTGAACCTCGATGTTCTGGGTTTTTAGGGCTAGCTAAAATGAGTTGCGGGCAACGTTTTTCTACTTGTTCAATAAAAAGTTCAGATAAGGCAATACTAGCAGTGCGAAGCTCTTTCATATCAATGTTATGCCATATCTGTAATGCAGATTCTAAAATTGACAATTGTACAACTGGAGGCGTGCCAACCCGCATTCTTTCGATGCTTAATGCTGGGCGGTAAGATTGATCAAACGCAAAAGGTGCTTCGTGACCCATCCAACCAGAAAGCGCAGGGGCTATCTGTTCTGTAAGATCGGGGCGTACATAGATGAAAGCTGGGGAGCCTGGCCCACCATTTAAAAATTTATAGGTGCATCCAACCGCAAATTCACAATTTATTGCCTCTAGGTCAAGTTCCACTGCACCCGCGCTGTGCGCCAAATCCCAGATCATAACAGAACCCATTTCATGGGCTTTTTGGGTGATGCTTTTCATATCATGCAAACGGCCTGTGCGATAATCTACTTGGGTTATCATTACAGCAGCAACATTTTTTGAAATGGCACTTTCTATTTCTTCTGGTTCGACGATTTTTAATTCATATCCATTGTTTAAGTGCGCAATTAGACCTTGGGCAATGTAAAGATCGGTTGGGAAGTTGCCGCTATCTGACAAAATAATTTTTCTGGTTGGGCGCATTTGTAATGCAGCAGATAAAGCCTGATAAACTTTGATGGATAGGGTATCTCCCATCATAACCGAACCTTCGGGAGCGCCGATTATTTTACCGATTAAGTTGCCCACCCGCAACGGCTGTTCCATCCACGCATCAATATTCCATGCGGTTATTAAATGCTCACCCCATTCCGTATTGATGACATCGGATAGGTCTTTATTTACAAGTTTTTGCAAAGGCCCTAGGGAATTTCCGTCGAGATAAATTGTGTCTTTTGGAAGTTGAAATTGCTCTTTTAGCGGAAAATGTGCTTTATTTGTAGTCATTATAGCTGACCTCGTAAGTTCCAAAGTTCTGGGAACAGTTCCACTTCTAACATTTTGCGCAAATATTTTACGCCAGATGTGCCGCCAGTGCCGCGTTTAAAGCCGATTATGCGTTCAACTGTGGTGACATGATTAAACCGCCAACGCCTAAAATAATCTTCAAGGTCTACAAGCTTTTCTGCTAATTCGTATAGTGTCCAATATTTATCCGGGTCTTGATAGACTTTTGTCCAAGCATCCATAACTGCAAGATTATTTGAGTGCGGTTGATCCATTCTAAAAACGGATTCATCAAATTGGATATCGAGAGTTTTGCCAAGACTCCGTATTGCGACATGATATAATGAAGGCTTGTTTAGTTCTTGTTCTAACATCCGATGTAAATCGGTTCTATGCTCATGAACTTTCATCATAGCACGATTGCGATTGCCCAGAATAAATTCAATTAATCTATATTGATAAGATTGAAACCCAGATGATGCGCCTAGATCATCGCGAAAAGCAGTATAATCGCTTGGGGTCATTGTGCGTAAAACATCCCATGCATTGTTAAGCTGTTCAAATATACGCGAAACCCTCGCTAACATTTTAAATGCGGGCGGAAAATTGCCTTTTGTTAGTTCTTCGCGTGCGGTTGAGAGTTCATGCAGAGTAAGTCTCATCCATAATTCAGAGGTTTGATGTTGAATGATAAACAGCATCTCATCATGAGCTGTTGATTTACAGTTTTGAGCGCCAAGAATTGGATCTAATGATAAATAGTCGCTGTATGACATATCATTAGTAAAGGACAATTTTGCACCCTCATCACCGGGATTATAGGCTTCTTTCATATTCTTTTCCTGTTAAATATTGAGTTCTATTTTGAATTTGCATTCAATTTTGTGTGTTTTGAATAAATCATATACGATTTATAATATCAAATACTATTTATAAAAGCGGTTGTAATCGGACTATCTTTATCTTTAAGACCCTGAATAACTGAGAAATGATCATGGTTTTTATCTTGAATATAAGAAATATCGGCACCCAAACCATCCCACATTTGGGTAAGTAACTGTGCCTGTCTTATAAATTCAGGTCTTTCACCGCCGCCGACCCAGCATGTAACACAAGCATTTTTTTTCGGCATATGAAGCACTGCACTTTCTGATTTTGCATCTAATGCGCCTAATCGCAAAATATTATTCATTTTCGTATGTAGTAAAGGGCGTAAATCGTGAATACCACTAATAGAAAGGGTGTGTTGAATGCGTTTTAACACGGTATCTTTCAGTGGCGAGTCGTCACAAATCATCCTTGAGACGAGGTGCCCACCTGCCGAATGGCCGGCCAAGCGAATCGGTCCCTCTATGATTTTGGCTGCTTTTGAAATGGCGGCACCAATTTGCAAGGTTATCATTTTAATTGGCGCATTGGGTGCAAGGGTGTAGCTTGGCAAACAGACTGCCCAGCCTTGCGCTCTTGCGCCTTCGGCTAGATCTGTCCAATAAGACTTGTCGGTTTGCATCCAATATCCGCCGTGTACGAATACTGCAAGACCTTTTACTTTACCATCTGGCCAAACAATATCCATTACTTCACGGTCTTGATTGCCATAACTTATATCGATATCTATTTTTGTTTTTTTTCTATATTGAGCGGCTGCCCTTGTCCATTGATCTGGCAAGCTCTTTGATTCCCTAATATATGCAGAATTTTCAAATGCGTTGTTCCAATCGCGATCAAGTTTGTTATTCATTTTATCCCCTTACATCTTTAGTTTACATTTACTTAGCATTAAAACATCAATCCAATTTTTTATTTTAATCGACTGTAAACGTTGCCTAGGCTTGTTTCTAATAAAGTTACACATCACATTTGATTGAATTTGGTTGAGCTTACTTATACACGGATGATACACAATTAAAATATATATGCTTGAATATTTTAAACATATAATATATTTAGTTAGAAAGTCAAATTCTAATTATAAAAGATGAACAAATGAAAATTGCTTGTATTGGTGGAGGTCCTGGGGGATTATATTTTGCTATTTCGATGATGCTTCGTGAGCCAAATGCTGAAGTCGTTGTGTTTGAACGAAATAAAGCAGATGACACCTTTGGATGGGGGGTCGTGCTTTCTGATGAAACATTAGGTAATTTGAAAGAAAATGACCAGCCAAGTGCCGATGCTATTGAAAAGAATTTTGCTTATTGGGATGATGTCGCTGCTGTTTTGTCGAATAGCCAACGAATGGTTTCGGGTGGACATGGATTTTGCGGCATTGGTCGTATGTGTTTACTAGAATTGTTACAAAAACGTGCACTAGAGCTAGGGGTGGATTTACGGTTTTCAACCCAATCTCCTTTGGCGGAAGAATTGGCTAAAGAATATGATGTTGTGGTTGCGTGCGATGGTTTAAATTCAGTCACTAGAACAAATCATGCAGAAGCCTTTAACCCCTTAGTGGATGTTCGATCTTGTAAATTTGTCTGGTTGGGTACAAAACAAAAATTCCAAGATTCGTTTACATTTATTTTTGAAGAAACGGATAAGGGTTGGCTTTGGGCACATGCATACCAATTTGATAGCGACACCGCTACGGTTATTATAGAATGTAGTCAAGACACATATGACGCCTATGGCTTTGAAAGTATGAGTCAACAGGAATCGATTAAAACCTGCGAAAATATTTTTAAAGACCATCTTGGTGGTAATGCATTAATGACCAATGCAAACCATGTTAGGGGCTCAGCGTGGATTAATTTTCCTAGGGTGCTTTGTGAAAAATGGAGTACTAAAAATATTGTGCTATTGGGCGACGCGGCTGCAACTGCACATTTTTCTATCGGATCAGGTACAAAACTTGCTTTGGAAAGTGCGATTGCTCTGGCTGAATATTTGCATGTTGAACCGTCAATAGAGGCTGCTTTTGCAAAATACGAGGATGAACGCCGAACTCAGGTACTGCGCATTCAATCGTCTGCGCTTAACTCGTTGGAATGGTTTGAGAATATTGATCGGTATTTAGATTACGACCCAATTCAATTTTATTATGCAATGATGACGCGGTCTCAGAGGATTAGCCACGAAAATTTAAGGCTAAGAGACCCAAAATGGTTGTTGCAAGCTGAAACTTGGTTTCAAAAACAAGCGGGAGTGGAAAGTGAGCATGTGAGGGCTCCAATGTTCGCGCCATTTAAATTACGAAATATGTCGCTTGAAAATAGAATTGTTGTGTCTCCGATAGCGCAATATAAGGCAATTGATGGTCTTATAAATGATTGGCATCTTGTCCATTATGCCGAACGTGCCAAAGGTGGAGCCGCATTGGTGTGTACTGAAATGGTGGCAATATCGCCGACTGGCCGCGCCACGTTAGGTTGCCCTGGGCTTTATAATGATATGCAAGTTAATGCTTGGAAACGGGTTACCGATTTTGTGCATCGGGAAACAGATGCAAAAATATGTTGCCAACTTGGTCACTCTGGTGCGCGAGGCTCGACACAGGTTGGTTGGGAAGATTATCCGAAGCCTTTGCTTACAGACAATTGGGAGCTGATTTCGGCCTCTGATGTGCCTTGGTCTAAAAACGGAATGATGCCAAGGGCGATCACTCTATTAGAAATGGATTCGATTGAAGCAGAATTCGTTGAAGCGACAAAGAATGCTGATCAAGCAGGGTTTGACATGCTAGAGCTTTATGCTTCACATGGTAGTTTGTTAGCGTCATTTATCTCACCTGTCACTAATTTACGGTCGGATGAATATGGTGGTGATATGCTTTCAAGGGCTAAATTTCCATTAAGGGTTTTCAATGCCGTTCGTGCTGTTTGGCCTCAGGCAAAACCAATATCGGTGCGGATTTCGGCGAGTGATTGGATAGAGC
>JABSRY010000170.1 GCA_013214985.1 Hyphomicrobiales bacterium | reverse complement strand
TCGTACTATGGTATAACCAGCATTTTTATTGAGGAAATGCTGCATATGGCATTGGTTGCCAATATTTTAAACGCTATTGGCGGTAAACCCGTGCTAGACAGCCCCGATTTTATTGCCCAATACCCGACTTATTTACCCCATAGTGATAAATCGTTTACAGTACCATTAAGTAAACTTACACCTGATGCGCTTGAGGCATTTTTAAATATCGAACGCCCTGGTGAGGGAGATAGTAAGCCTGAGGACGAAAATTATAGTTCAATTGGGCAGTTTTATGAAGCCATAGAGATCGGCATTCAGACCTTAGCGGATGAACTTGGCGAAGAAAATTTGTTTGTGGGCGATCCCGCGTACCAACTTAGCCCAGAATCAACCTATTATGGTGGCTCTGGCACCATGATTGGCGTTACAGATTTAGAATCGGCAATGGCCGCAATGAATGAAATTGTGGAACAAGGTGAAGGGCTTGATCATCAATCTATTTGGGATCATGACGTTAATATGTTTCACCCAGAACGCGGCGAAGTCGGGCATTATTTTAGATTTCAGGAAATTAAATTTGGCCAACGGTATCAAACTGGCGACACTGCAAAATCTGGCCCAACTGGCGAAAAATTTACTGTCGAATGGGATGAAGTCCACAACATGAAGCCTAACCCAGTGACGGAAGACTATGCAATCGGCTCTGAAATCCGTACTAAAATGGATGCGTTTAATAAAATATATTCAGAAATGTTACGGATGTTGGAAAAATGCTTTAACGGCGAACCTGCATTGTTGCGCAATTCTGTTGGCACGATGTATGAGATTAAAGCCATCGCAATAGAATTAATGCAAATGCCGACAGGTGATGGTGACACCACTGCTGGCCCGAGCTTTGATTATGTTGCAAAAACTGCAAGTGTCGATGCTGGGCTGCCCAAAATTAAAATCAGAAAAGATGGGCCCTATATTGTTTCTGGTGATGTTGGTTTGGTTCATAAAACTAAGATTAGTTCGAACAAAGATGAAGCGTTGGCATGGCAAAGAGGCGAGGGGATTGATACCGATTCCAGCTATGCTTTATGTCGTTGTGGTGCCTCATCGTCCAAACCATTTTGCGATGGCACGCACGCACGTATTGACTTTGATGGCACTGAAACCGCAGATGCAAATTTGATTATAGACCGCCAAGAGGTGTTGAATGGCGATGGTATTACGGTGAATAGCGACCATTCACTATGCATGCATGCCACGTTTTGTAATAATAATATTACCAGTATGCGGCGTTTAATGCCAACCAGTGAAAACATACAGGTTAAAACTCAATTGGTCAGTATGGTTGAACATTGTCCATCGGGCGCGCTTACTTATTCGATAGATGGGTTTGATCAAAATATTGAACCTAAAATGCCAGCAGAAATTGCCATTACCTCGGAAAATGATACAATTGGTGGCCCATTATGGGTAACTGGCGGTGTCGAGATCGAGCGGGCAGATGGTGAATTTATCGAAACGCGCAATCGGGTGACTTTATGCCGTTGCGGTGCATCTAAGAATAAACCATTTTGCGATGGCAGCCATCATAAAATCAATTGGGTACCCTAATTATTTGCAACCAACCCCTTCAATGCGGGCGTTAAAATATGGTGTTACTAATTATTTAACCGGCACAGCATGATAGTTTTTTGACATCCATATCAAATGTTTGTGCTGCCAGTTTTAGACCTTCTACAGTGGTTAGGTATGGGAATATCATGCTGCCTAATGCTTCATAAGTCATACCCATTTTAATAGCCAAAGCCGCCGTTTGAATGCTATCGGCACCCTCTGGTGCCATTATATGCGCCCCAAGTAATTTTTTTGTTTTGGCATCGGCAATAAGCTTGAATAACCCGCGGGTATCTCTTGCTGCAAGCGCGCGCGGTACATTGTCGAGGCTTAAAATAGAGGTTTTTACTTCAAAGCCCGCTGCCCGTGCTTGCGCTTCGGTATAGCCAACGCTTGCCACTTGAGGGTCGGTAAAAACAACCGCAGGCATTGCACTATTGTCATAGGTAAGTTCGTCAGAATTTAGGGCATTTTTTGCACCATAAGCCGCCATATAAACAAATTGGTCGTTACCAGTTACATCGCCTGCAGCATATATGTTTTTACGCGTGGTACGCATTTGTGGGTCTATTTTTACCCCCGCATTATTTGTAGTTTCTATGCCCGCTGCTTTTAGGTTTAGTTGGTCGGTATTTGGGGTGCGACCAGAGGCAATCATAACTTGTTCTGCGGTTATAATGCGGGTGCCGTTGGTATCTTGTAAATGAAGGTTTACCGCTCCGTTAATTTGTTCAATATGTTTATAAACAATGTCTTTAATAATGGTGATGCCTTCATCGGCAAAGTAACCCGTTAAAGCGGATCCAATTTCTGGTTCGGCTTCTGGTAATAACCCACGACGGCTAACAATGGTCACCTTAACGCCCGCACGGGCAAACATTTGGGCTATTTCCGCACTAATGTAACCTGCACCAATTATAATTAGCGATTTTGGTAATGTTGTTTGCTCTAAGGCTGTTGTGCTGTCCAAATAGGGTATATCTTCTATGCCTTCAATTGACGGCATGGAAGGGCGTGTGCCTGTGGCAATTATAATTTTTTTAGCATTAATTACTTTTTCATTAACGATAAGCTGCGCATCTTCATTAAATGCGGCCTTGCCTTCAAGATAAGTAATCGCGTCATAAGCCAGCAATAAATCACTATATTTGGCTTTTCTTAAATCATCGACTAATGCTTGTTTTTGTTTAATAACCGCTTGCCAATCGGTAACTTTTGCGCTCATTTCTATGCCATCAAAACGGCTTGAATGTTGCGCAACAAAAATTGGCTCGACCGCTCTAATTAGCGCCTTAGAGGGCACGCAACCCACATTTACACAAGTGCCGCCAATTGTACCATGGCCGATAATAACCACTTGAGCGCCTGCATCGGCTGCGGTTATTGCAGCAGAAAACCCTGCCGAACCCGCGCCAATTACTGCCAAATCATATTGTTTGTTTGTTGAACTATCACTCATTTAACTTAACTCCTAAAGAATACGGTGTGGTTTATTTTTTTGCAGACCGTAAATAAAACCCATAAATTGCCACTAAAGCCACAGCAGCAAGCGATATACGCAATGCAAATTTAAATTCTAGCCATATAATTAGTGCCGAAAACGCCACCACTAAAATAGCGATAATGGGTTTTGGCGATGCGTTTTGATTGCCAGATCGAATGTAAAGCGCATATGCGATCATGCCTAAAGATGCAAATAATATTGGGAACACCAGATAATCTATGCCGCCCACAAGGCCAGAAAGCCCAACGCCCGCCAAGCCAAACACCAATAAGGGGGTGAAACAACAAATCGCTGCGGTTAGGCTTCCGAGTATACCGACTTTGAGCATTTTTTTACTTTTGGGTTGCTTTATCTCATTCATTATCTTGTCCAACTTTGAAATGTTATTTAGCTTTTAAAAATATTTTGTTGTCTAAGAGACTTCGCTACCCTCAATCAATGTTGAGGGATATCCAACATCTGCGGTTGCTTGTTGAATTTCTTCTAGACTGGTGAGGGTATCATCAAAAACCACTATTGCAGATAGCTCCTCCAATGTTGCTTCCACGGATTTTACACCTTCGACCTTTGTGACGGCGGCTTTTACTATATAGGGGCAACTGGCACAAGTCATACTGGGAATTGATAATTTGACGGTCTGTTCTGCTGCCATGGTGATAGAGGGCACTAGCATAAATGCAGCAAACAAAATGGGTGTTAAAAGCTTTTTCATTGTAATTCTTTCGTTATTATCCAAAAATATAAGGGGCTAGATATGGAATTATGACAGGCCAAGCGAAGGCAATAATCACCAATATAGTAGAAAACCATAAAGCAGTTTTTACCAACTTATTAGGCAGGGGCTTTGTGCAAACCGTACCATCTTCACAGGTGGTTTTAGACAGGCCATAAACGCGGTAATAGCCATAGCCTAAAAACCCGACAGTTATAATTATAAAAATTGGTTTATAGGGAGAGAGGGCGGTTAAAGTGCCAATCCATGCGCCCGAAATACCTAGGCTAAAAAGTACAAGCGGTACAATACAGCAAGTGGATGCCGCAATAGCACCCAATATACCGCCCGTGGCAATAAGTTTGGTTTTGATTGCCCCGCTCTGTTTGCCATCGGTGGTATTAATAATTTTATTCATAGTTTAGTTTATTTCGCTTTATTTTAATGTTTTGCATGATAACATCTGTAGTAACTACAGATGCAAGAGAAAAATGCTTATGACAGAAATTTCTACAAAAAAGGGCTATGCGATTGGTGAAATGTCTCGCCAAACTGGGGTGAATATCGAAACCATTCGATATTATGAACGCATTAAAATTTTGCCTAGCCCTGGCCGCACGGCAGGCGGTAACAGACAATATACCTACCAACAACTAAAACATTTGTTTTTTGTAAAACGCTGCCGCGAATTAGGGTTTAGCCTTAAAGAAGTTCGCGCTTTGTTGGAATTAGTCGATTGCGATAGATATACCTGCAGTGAAGTACATAAAATGACATTAGGCCAACTTAAGGCAGTTAAAAGAAAACTTGTAGATTTAAAAAACCTTGAGCAAACCTTAGAAAACATGATCTCTGAATGCGATAAAGGCGATGTGCCAAATTGCCCAATCATCGAGACGTTATTTACCATTTAGACACTTGGCTAAAAAATAAATATTGCCTCGCGGATTGAAAACCACTGGTTTATTTACCGTAATGCCCTACGAATCCCATATCGCACCATAGGCGGGTATGCCCCTTTTTTCCATCTCCGATACCACAAGCCAAGTTAGTTTTTCGTTGGAAATGCAGATGATTGCCTCGGCATCAAATTCTTTGTATGCCTGATATGCTAGCTTTACCAAATCAGGTTTGCCGTCTTTATCGGTATCCCAAATTAAGGCATCTTCTTGCACGTCATAAATCTGATCAATTAACTTGTCACCATAGGTTTTTCGGGGGTTTCTAGTTGCCCATACGAGTTTTGAAGGCACGGCTTTGGTTAATAAATGCGGTAATACGGGCCCGATACCGCTGCCTGTTGCCACATAAATTACCTTTTTAAACAGCACCTCAATATAGGCAACGCCAGCTTGCGGCACACCCCGCACCCATACATGGGTTGGTTTGGTTTTAATAAATTGTTTAGTCCAATCGCCAGCATTTGAAATAGTTAGTTTAAATCCATCGGTGTTTGGCGCAGGCACATTTGCAAAACTATGCCATTCTAACAATGGGTTAAGGCTAATTGCGGTTGAAGAGCCTGCAAAGGGCGTAACACCATAATCAAAAGTTACAATGGCAACATGGTCAGATGGGCAATCTATTTTAATAGGCACTTTTTTAAGCCTTAACCATGGCAATATAATGCTAAAGGTAACCAGGGATAATGCCCAAAAACCAAATGAGTTTGTAAGGTTTTCCAAAAAATTAAGGCCTGTACTGCTGTCATTAACTTGCGACAAAATTAAAGCCCAAAATAATATCAATGCACTCCAACCACCAAAACGGTGGGTGATTTCAAATGCGTCGTGATATTTGGCTCTGATCTTTTTTTGAGCCAAAATAAAAAATTCACCACATATTGTTGTCTAATTAAAATAGCCATTGATATATTGATGGTTCTGTCAGAAAGATTGTGTAAGTAGCATTTATTGATTAGTTTTGAATATAGGGAAATTTTATAGTTACGCCTGATATTTGAAGTTAGATCGGAGAATGTAATGAAGCAGACAAAGAAGTCGAATAGTGGGCTACCCCCCAAATTAC
>JABSRY010000017.1 GCA_013214985.1 Hyphomicrobiales bacterium | reverse complement strand
AAGGATATGGCGGCGAAAATCAACAGAATAGGTCATTATATCAGTGTAATCATTTTAAAGGCGTTAGGCTATATATGCCCCAAACATACTAGAAATTGTGTTTCGCCCATGGTCTTTTGCTAACAAATCAACAATTTGGTTATTGGCATCTAAATAATAGAATTGAGAACCACATTTACCAAGCACTTGCACAGGGCAACCAACTGGTAAACCAAAATTATCTGCTTCCCAATAGTTGCGACGGCCATTTTCATCTAAAAAAATCCAGCATCATGTCCATGCACCGCGGGTACATTTACATTATATGCAGGTTTAAATTCTTCGGGGGCAGGGGCAGGTGTTTTTTCTTGTTTGGCTTTTTTAGTGTCTTTCTGGCTTGCTTTATCTTTCTGATATTCATCAAGAGCAGCTTCAAAAGCTTCAGCAATTTGCGCCTTTGTACGGCGCTTGCGTTTTGGCTTGCTATTTTTAGCCTTGTCACTTTTAGCTATATATTTGTCAGCCTTGTCACTATCTGATTTTTTCGAGGTTTTTCTAGGCGTTCTTTTTTTGCCAGCACTGGTTAAAGGCGGCGTTTCTTCTTCAACTTCACTGTCACCATCTGAATATACAATCCCGTTGTCGATAGCATCACCTATAACATCGGTAATATTATCCTCTTCAATATCGTTAATTTTGTCATTAACAGGGTCGTTTGGGTCTTTTATTGTCATATATTTGTTGCCGCATCTTCAATTTTGATAGCTTTAAGCCAATCGTTCACATCTTTAAAATCAAGCGGCGCACTACTAATAACCACTTTGCGCCCCGCAATAGCATGCGCCTTACACGCCCGTGCAAATCCGTCATTTGCAGCCACACTGTCGTCATTGTCTTTAAACAAAGTCACATGTCGGCATGTTTCAGGTAAAAATTCAGCAATCGCACCAATGTTGCCAAGGCTAACAGCGGCAATAATTCGGTAACTTGGGCGGTAAAACATCAAAATCAATGCATCCTCAATACCCTCGCAAATCATCAATTTTTCATCGGGTCGCATTTCTTTCATGCTTGTTTTACTATTGCCCTTACAAATAGGCACAAACCCACCCGCAAAAGCGCCATATAGAAGCTTTGCTTTTTTAACATTTTGCAATTTTTTAACAGTGCCATCTGGCATAACTTGCAAATAAATTCGATGAATGGTTTTAAAATTGCCAGCACCATCATAAATACAAGCAATTAAACAAGGGTGTTTTTTCTTGGTTTCGCCGTGCCACATTCCTTCGTGGAATTTTAACGATCGCGGCCAACCTTCTTCTCGTTTTTCAATTTGGCGGTCAAGCAAATATCTTTCTGCTAATGTTCCGCCTATATGTTTTGAATTGATAAAAATACCGAGCGCAGCTTTTCGTTTGTTTTCAACTGCACGCGCGTCATTTTCATCTTCAGCAATTTTCCGCTCTACCAATTTGCGGCGTTTCTTTTGCATTTGGTTACGGTCAAGGCTAGAATAACCTAAAAATGACTTCATCCAGTCAATAGCTTTCTTACGATCGCCATCAAATAAACCAAGCCGTACCAAATCACCAATATCACCAAATTCGCCACCACCACCAAATTCAGACCAGTTACCCGCCTTAGTGCCGCCAGTAGTACGAATAGAAAGGCTCGACCCTTTCTCACCAGCAAGCGACCCAACCGCCCAACCCGTATTATGCTTTACAGCATTGGGGAAAATGTCTTTAACAACCACATCAACATGGCTTTTTAAATCTTGTACTATCTCGGTATAGGTTAAATCTGAATGATTATTCATATTGCCCATCCTCATACCAGTGTCTAATATCAGGAACGTTTGACTTTTCAGTGCTTAAATTTTGGTGCGGGCGTTGCTTCTTAAATTCTTCATAAATTGCGCAACACATAGCCTTAGTATCAGCGTTTAATTTCCCAAGGCTAATCACCTGGGCAACATTTAAAAATAAAAACAAATCCGTTTCACTTGGCCGTTGAATAGTAAAGGCATTGTCAAAACTGTCACATAACCGCTCAAATGTACCATTCTGAATATGGCGCTCTATATTACCAATAGTCAAAAGCCCTATACTGTTTTTAAGATATTGAATTTTATCCGCATCCATCATTGCCGACCCCTAAATTTCACGTCAGTTGCATCAAGCAAAATGCTAATATCCGTCAACATTTTGTTTGCGTTACATTTAAAATAGTGTGTGTCGCCATTACTCATTTGAACCACATATTCAAATGCATAATCAGCATCACAGCTAGGGCGCGGGGCCACCCATATAATATTATTGGTATTTGGTTTAAAAAACGGCGCTCTAGCTAAATTGTAGAGCGCCGTAGTTGCGCGGTTAATATTAACCGCGAGGGAGGTCAAACTAAAATTAGATGTTGCCAGCCCACTTAGGAGCTGACAACTTTTCATCGATGTTGTAATTGGCTGTAAAAACATCATGAAAACCCTTAAACTCGAATTTTTTGTAAATAGCTATACATATCATTTGGGGTAATATCTCCACCCGTAATGACCTTAATCTTTTGCAATCGTTCATCTCGGGGCATTTGCTTTCCCATACAGTATTTACTGAGTTGACCGCTATTAATGTCCAATGCTCTACAAAACCAAGTTTTTGTATAACCATTGTTTACGAGCCATCGTTCAATTGGGTGTTTTGACTTGTTCATTTTAAACCTACAATTAAGAAGCAAAAATTCCTTATATGTAGATATATAGTTTCATTTATTGATTTTCGTCAAGAAAAAATTGAAATTCTTGTACACATTTCCTATATTGATGTTAATTCCTAACAAGAAGCGAATTTCTTTTAAACAATTAGAAAGCAATCAAATTGATAGATCATCCCCAGTCTTTAATTCAATATTATCGTAAAAACAACGGTTGGACACAACGTGAAGTTGCCGATCGATTAGTGTGCAGTCCTAGTCAAGTTCATAAACATGAAAACGGTGATGCACCAATGACAATTCCATGGCTGAAACGGTATGCAAGCGTATATAATGTAAAGGTTTCTGATTTATTGATGCCAGAAGATAAACCAGAAAATTCGACCCCGATACAAATATCTCTATTAAATGTTTTTAGCAAATTGACAGTAAATCAGCAAAGAGGTGTTTTAGCTCTTGTAAGCTCAATGGCTAAGGATAATTAATAGAAACAATAATTCTTAGTGTTACAATATGTGGATTAATATGCTTCCTTTTAGGAATTTTTTATCCACAATACGATTTCATTACATTTGACAAATATTACTTAATGTAATTATATGCTTCTTAATTGGAAGTGATAATTTATAGGTGAGTTAATGTCAATCAAAGTTTCAGAACCTCTTTCAGATGCGATAATTAGCGCTTGTATAAATCAAGTTGATGCAAGTGCGCATTTAGTGACTAGAGCAGAATTGTTGACTGCCGTTAAGGCATTGGTCGCAACTATAACGACAAAAATCTTAAATGATGAAGTAGGAAATTTCCCCTTTCAGTGCTGTGAAGCTCTTATTCCGCTTGGAGAAGAATTTGAAAGGGTTGAAGAAAATTCCGTAGTTGAGGTCACAAAATGATCTCAGCTCTAAACTTTTCAGATGATGAATATATAAGTCGTTCAGAACTAGCACAATGCTTTTTAAAAATGTCAGTCCGTACTTTCGAGCGTCACCGCAAACATCTTTTTGCCAATGGTTTACCAAAACCAGACACACGTTTTCGTGCCCAAAAATATCATGTTGGCTCAATCCGAAAGTGGATTGCAAACGGACAATCAACCCCTTCTAGTGCCAAACAATCAAAAACTAATACGTCCGATAACTTAGTCGATCAATTTTCAAATTACTAACTTGTGCATCCCCCGATTTTGCACAAATGTAACTAGAGGCTGGTTCTAGACAGCTTTTAGGTATCTCAAACGATGGAAATAAAATTATGAAAACATCAGATATTACAAAACCGCTAGATGTCACCCATCATTATTTTGATTGCGGAGCTACCCAAGATCAAAAACAAGCAGTTCATAATGCAGCCCTACAACGCTTACTTGACCACAAAAACAAATCATATGGCATCGATAATTATCCCCAATCGTATAACGATAAAAACCTAGAACTCAAACATACCATCATGAATTTACTAGATAAACATGGGCCTCAGACTGCTAATTTCATAATCAGGCAAACAAAAAAAGATCAATATCAAGTAAATTATGTAATTAGAGGTTTATATGATTGCGGCAGTCTAAAACGTTTTAACAACAATATCCGCTCAAAATTCTACTTCTATTGCTTACCTTCGCAATTCGAACAAGTGTCAAGGCAAGGGCAATAATAATGCATGCAAGTAGAATAACATGGACAGGCAACAATTTTCGCTCAATTAAATCATTTATTGAAAATAGTAAATGGTATTGCGAGTTTCAGTCAGAAGGTCATTTCTATTTAATTAATAAACAAACTAATGATGTTCGTTCGATGTTTGCACCTATCACTTTTTACAAAATTAATGACCGCCTTTCGGTCGAACTTTCATAACCAGGCTAAATCAATGTCCCCAATTTCAATAAGCCCAATAAAATCCAAATTATTCAAACTAATAACGCTAATAATAGTCTATGCGTTAATGATAATACTTATAATTTTAAGTAAAATTACATTAAACGATATGCCCCCATTATTATTAACAATATCCATTTTGGGTATATTTTTTGCACTACTTTACTACATCATAAAGTTGTATTTTTGGATTAAGAATAATTAATTTGTACCTAATTAATCAAAAATTGGTTAATTAGAACGGACTGTGAACAAGCTATTATAAGTGAATAATAATAAAGACTTGTATAGTTAATTAAAATTAACTTTTAACTCAAATAAAAATTTAAATTTGACTCTTCTAGTTCACTTCAACATTCTAAAGACAATCTAATTACGCCCAATATAGAGTGAAAACAAATATTTGCGCGAGTATGCAAAGGTGAAAATAAAATGAAACAATTATCCAAAAAACAAATAACTTATAATTATATCATTAATAAATATTTTGCCTATTGCACTGTTGCAATATCAGTAAGAAAATCTCTAACTTCGAAATCTACAGGAGTAAACCTATGAGAAAATCTAAAGACGAAACTTATTTAACGCTACTGCTTGATAAATATGTAGAGTTAGAAAACCAGAACGACACGACAACAAGCAAAATATCAAATACAGATCAAGAAATATGTTATCAAGAATGGCGTAATATCGCGCAATATATCGCTGATGCACCCAATACATCATTGTTGTGCAGCCAGATAAAATTGAAATTTGCAGTAATGTTCAATACAATGGATGCAGCAAATAATAATTTGGCCGAAAACTCCATACTAAGCGCGGTCAAACAAATAGAAAAAATAATCAACCATACCCCAAAGGAGCAATCCCATGGCAAAATATAAAATCCCTTATTTATGCGAAAGTCCCCGTAAAAATAGTAATTATTTTTATTGGAACCCACCCGCACCAGTTAGGCAGTTTGGCTGGTCGGTCGTGCCACTTAAAACGGCTAGAAAAAACAGCCCATTATATATTGCAATGCAACAAGCCCAATGGCTTAATTCCATTTTAAAAGCATGGCGTGATGGTGATGTTTATAAAAGCCAAGAAATATTAGATTGTTGGTCAAGCGGTAAAAACTACAAAGATTTAAGTACCGTTCCCTGTATCTCCATAAATTTGCCCGATTTGAATTTGAAAAACGACCCAAATCAGCAAACTCTGAATAACTTAATAGAACGCTATCTCAAAAGTCCAAATTTCAAGGGTTTAAGGCCAAAAACACAGCGCGAATACGGTTACCAATTAAATTCAATCAAAAGCGTTATGGGGCGCGCCAAAAAATCAAATAAAGATACATTGATAACAGATATTACACGCAAGGTAGTGAAAACATATTACGACATGCTTTGTGATACAATTTCGCCCAATACAGCCAAGGCAAGGCTAACAACTCTAAAAATGCTATTTACATATGCTATTGAATTGGACTGGACAAATGAAAACCCAGTAAAAGCTATTCGCATAAAATCAAGCAAGCCCCGCGTCGTCATTTGGGAAGATGTCGAAATTCAAGAATTTATCAAACAGGCCGACAAAATGAATTTAAAGTCAATTGCTGATGCAACAATAGTCGCCTGTCATTCAGCAACCTGCCTTGGTGATATTCTAGAAATGAGCGAACTACAATATAAAGAAGGTTGTATATTAATCGCTCAAAACAAAACAGGTACAATTGTTAACATACCACTAACTGTTATTTCAGAAAAACGCATAAAACAGGCCATTGAACGCAATATGTTATACCGCAAATCAAAGAGTATAATTAATAACGCATTACCGCTATTTGTTTGCGAAACCACGCTAGAAAGATCGGGTGGCTATAGAATATGGAAACAAAAAAACTTCAACACATGGTTCAATAAAGTAAAAGCCAAAGTTGCCGAAAAACACCCGTCGATCAAAGGCAAGAATTTTCAAGATTTGAGAGACACAGCGGTCACTCTAATGGCACGGGCAGGGGCTGATAAATTCGAAATAGCGTCAATAACAGGCCATAGCTTTGCAAGTGTGGATACTGTACTCAAACATTATTTATCATTAAATCAAAACATGGCCGATAGTGCTATTAAGAAAATGACAAATCTAATAGGAAATAGCATTATAAAATAGAACAAATCGTATTTTTTTAGACACAGAGTCATACATATGACTCAAAAATGAGTCATATACATTTGTTTTGTTCTCTTTTTGTCCGATGTGATAATTTAAAAAACCCAATAAATTCATTGGGTTAAATGGTACAGTTAGCGGGTCTCGAACCTGCGACCTCCTGGTCCACAACCAGGCGCTCTAACCAACTGAGCTATAACTGCACATTAAACTGATGAATAAATTCACCAAGGTTGAGGTTGTTTAGCCTCTAAACTATGATATTGCAAGTAAGATTCCAACTTCTCCCATAAAGATTGTGCAAATATGTATATTTTTTAAAAAAGCTTCAATGTCTTTTGTTTTTAATTATGTTATGTTTCTACAAAGTTAGTTTTATTAAGAAGTGAGAATGTTATGGGTATTAATTCATCGACCGAAATGGTTGCCGATTTACAGTTAGGTTCAACAACTGATGGGCTTGTGCGCATATATGTAATTGGTAAAGAAATTGATTTGCCAATGGATTTTGAGCCAGATGATGCCCGCGAAATTGCTTCTGAACTTTTGGCTGCTGCCGATGAGGCCGAAAAAATAGCCAAAAACAACTTAAAAAAATCTAAAAACCGTTAAGTTTAAGCTATTTGAGGGTTTAATTTGTTGTGCGGTTATCTTAACTATATATCTAAAGCGTGCTTTACGTTGATCTGAAACTCTGGTTAACTAAGTGTTAAGATAATAACTAAAAATATATGTTTCTAAAATAATTGAAACGTTTCTTTGAGTATCAAGGGATGAGTAATGAGTATAGTGCAGCCCGCCAATATGTGCAGCCTAAAAGATATTGAAAATAGTCTAGAAAAACTAGATGCCGCTGCATGGGTATGGGATACCGAGCGCAAACGTATTATTTGGGCAAATTTTGATGCCGTAAAGTTTTGGCAAGAACTTAGCGTACTTGATTTGTTGGATACTATTTTTGATGCAAGCCACCCGATAAATATTCAATTTAATAAAGCCCATTCTTTGGGCATTAATTCCATTCGCCCAATCGATCAAATGGTCGATTTTACATCGTTAGATATTAATGAAATTACCAATTGCCAATTTACCCAAATAATGACCGATGATAACCGCAATGCCTTGCTGGTAAAAGTGGTTGAGGCAAGCCCCGAAGTTGAATTAGGCGCGCTAGTTGTTGCAGCCGATCCGATAGAAAATCACCTATCAAAAATATTAGATAACGCACCTGTTGCACTGGCATTGTTTGAAACAAATGGCAAATTTAACTATGCCAATAAAAGTTGCAAAGAAATTTTTGCATTAAACGCAGATGAGTTTGAAGAACCAGACCTTTTAAGTGATTGGTTTGCCGATGATGAGCATGGCGAAAATGTTCAAAATCTAATCGATAAAAGCCTTAAATATAAAATTGCTAATTTAAGCACTAAGATTAAAACCGCGTTCGGCGAACGCAGCCATTCGGTTATTGCCAAATCATTTGCAATAGATCCATCAGATGATGCTGAAACTTATATTCTAATATATTTGCGGGATGTGGCAGGCGAGCGCCATTATGAACGTGTCTTAGTTGAGCGTATTGCCAAATTAGAAAATTTAACCGAACTTAGTAGCGACTTTTTCTTTATTCTAGATGATGCACAAACATTCGTACAATTTGGTGGGAATTTTAGCAAATTAACGGGCTATAAATCTAACGAATTGTTGGGCGAAACTTGGCATAACGTAGCTGAACGGTTTAATCTAGACCCCGATGGGGTTGCTGCCGAATATTTTGAATCTCAAAAATCGTTCGATAATCTGGCGATTGATTGGCCTGTCAATAACTCAGCCGAAAAACTATCGCTAATTTTGCGCGGGCGCTCTATTTACGATGAGCAGGACGACCCAAAACTGTTTGCAGGTAGCTTTGTAACCGCAATAGAAGATATAAGGCCACTTAACGACACGGATATTAGCAGTGACGAGCAAGTGCATTCATTTTCCGAACATGTAGAGCTGATTGAAGAGGGCAGCGATGATGATTGGTCAGACGCGACGATTGATCAAGTTGAAACTGAAACCCCAACCGATACTAGTCAAACATCCGAGCTAGAACTGGCAACTTTAGAGACAAATCTAACCGATAATGAGGCCGTCAATTTTGCTTCATTAGCCCAAACACTAAATCAAAATGCAACGGATAAAGATGATTTAGAAACACTTGATGGCACGACCGATACTATAAAAACCGAGCCACCCATTGAACTGACAGAACAAACGTCAGAAGATACAGCTGAAGAAACTGTTGAAGAAACATCAGATGAACCTGCAGAAGAAACATTCGATGATCTTGCAGAACAAGCATTAGATGAAATTGTCGAACAAGTAGCTGATGAAGTTATAGATGAAGATGCGCCCGTATTGGCCGACAATATAGTGCCCGCATTTGGTGCAACGCCGACAGATGTTGCAAAATTTGGCCGTACCGAAGTTAATATGTTTAAGCTAATTTTAAACCAAACCCCCGTTATGGCGGTGATTACGAGTTTGCCATCAGAACATGGGCTTAATACCATATTTGCCAATAAAGAAACATTATATACTTTAGGGCTTATACAAAATAAAGATGAAGAATTAAGCGTCCAAGCATATTCTGATATCATGTCTATCGAAAGCATAGAATTTATAAATGAGCATAAAGATGATTATGGCGATGAGCCTATCGACCATGAGATTAGCTTTCTGGTAGAGGGTGATAAATATTATTTTAATGCAAAAGTTAATGTAATAGAATGGCAAGACAATAAGGCATTACAGTATTTTTTAAGCCCAAAACGGGATTTAGATCATGCAGTAGAGGCCGAAGACATTAAGCAAAATGTTGACGATATTTCACCACTGGTTGAAAATGTCTCAGATAATGTTGTGCAATTTAATTTGGATGGACAAATATTTATCGATGACGATCAGCGTGTCCTTTCGAGTAATAATCATTTAAGAAAATTGATTAATATCGCTGAAGACGATTTGTTAGATACTTTTATTACAGACATTATAGCGCCATCCCACGTTACCGCATTTCAAGATTATTTATTTTCGGTAATGCAAGATGAGCATAAAAACCTAGAGCTTGATGGTCTTGAAATAGAGCTGTTAGGCGATGGCGAAGAAACGCATAATGTGTTCTTACATATTAAACGGTTGAACGATGATGAAGCCATAAACTTCCCATCAAATATTTTGCTAAATATGCGCGATATTAGCCGTTGGAAGAAAAAAGAAAAATCATTGCGCGAAGCAAAAGACCGTGCAGAGCAAGAGAATATCCAAAAATCGGGTTTTCTAGCGCGTATTAGCCATGAATTACGCACACCGTTAAACGCTATTATTGGTTTTTCCGAGGTCATGAGTGATGAAAAATTTGGGCCATTAGAAAATAGCCGCTATAAAGGTTACGCATCCGATATTAATGAAAGCAGCGAGCATTTACTAAGCCTAATTAATGATCTATTGGATTTGTCAAAAATTGAGGCAGGTAAAGTGGAGCTAAACTTTAAAGCACTCGATTTAGAGCCACTTATTATGCAGTCTGTGTCCTTAATGCAGGCAATGGCAGATAAAAAACGTATTATAATCAGAACCTCAATATCATCAACATTACCACAAATAGTGGCGGATATGCGCTCAATCAGGCAGATTATTTTGAATTTATTATCAAATTCTATTAAATATTCTAACCCTGGTAGCCAAATTATTTTGAGTGCATTATTGGATGATGAAGGCGAAGTTATTATTCGGGTGCGTGATACAGGAGTTGGCATGAGCGATGTTCAGCTTAAAACAGCGATGGAGCCGTTTAAAACGTTAGATATGTCGGCTCTAGTCGACAGGCAGGGCACTGGCCTTGGTTTACCGCTAACCAAAGCATTAACCGAGGCTAATAGAGCCGATTTCAATATTGAAAGCGCGGTGGATTCAGGCACTTTGGTGCAAATTACATTTCCGACGACGCGGGTTCTAAATTCATAAATTTATATAGGCTTCATTTGTTTGAGGCCTATTTTAAAACTATACAATATACGTTAACTGTAATTAAAAACTATTCGCAAAGCAATTGACAATCATTATTAATTGACTATAAATAGCAAGATGATTATTTGTAACTGTAACGCTATATCTGATCGGGACTTTAAAAAAGTTGCCGAAAATTCCAACGCCAGTATTAAAAACTGTTTTAGTGCCCTTGGTAAAAAGCCAAATTGCGGCCGTTGTTTTACAAGTATTAACGATATTATCCAAAATGTTCACAGTGAATATGAACAAGCGGATAAAATTAAAAAATCCGCGGCGTAAAATTCAAAACTAATTATATTAACTAATTCAATATGATATTTCATATTTCGTTTATTATTTTTTATCAAATAATTGCGAGTGCTTATTAGAGTTAACTATATGTGTTGACTTGGTTTTTCATACATATTAGAATCATTACAAACTAATATAAAGGAGATTGCTATGAAGGGCGATAAGCAAGTTATAGAATATTTAAATAAAGCACTTAAGCTTGAATTAACTGCCGTAAATCAATTTTTTTTACATGCACGTATTTTGGATGATTGGGGTTTCGAAACTCTAGGCAAAAAAATGATGGAAGAATCCATCGAAGAAATGCGCCATGCAGATACAATTATTCAACGTATTTTACAAATTGAAGGCCATCCAAACCTGCAAGACCTTGCTGGTCTAAGAATTGGTGAAACCGTAAAAGAAATGCACGAAGTTGATCTGAAAACTGAATATGAAGCAAAAGCACTTTATACCGAGGCTGCCGCTTTATGCGAAGAGAAAAAAGATTATGTAACCCGTGAATTATTCACCAAAATATTGGCCGATGAAGAAGAGCATATCGATTGGCTCGAAACGCGCTTGTCATTAATTGAGCGTGTGGGCGAGCAAAATTACCTACAGTCAATTATGTAAGCGGATATTCATATCCCCACAAAACATCAACCCGTGCCATTATATGGTGCGGGTTTTTACGATTTGGCGATATATACCAAAAGTTAAGATAGACATGTGAATAATGGTTATTTTGTTGAGTAAATAGATTAATTTATGCTACATATATTAGATGTTTAACGAATTGTGTACCCTACTATGAATAAAAGAAGGCTAGGCTTAGAATCTATTGGATATTTATCTCATAAATATTCAGTTTTAACACTTATAATAATTGCGATGGTGACTACATTCATGTGGTTTGGTCAGAGTCGTATTGTATTTAACTCTAACCTGACCGATTTATTCCAAAATGATAGCGCCGAGTTTCATTTATTTGAAAAAGTGAATAAAATATTCACCACAAATGATCAAGAAATGTTGCTCACAATTTCAGGCGAAAATTTAACAACACCCGAAAATATCGAAAAATTAAACAATTTACAATTAGATTTAGAATTTCACGATAATGTTAAGTCAATTATCTCTCCTTTTTCTATGCGCGATTTCCCAGATGAAAATGGCCATTTGGGGCCGCTATTTCCTGCTGAAGTTACTTCCGAAAATGTTGCCAAAATATTAGAAAATGCACAAAACCATCCATTGGTTGGCAAAAAACTATTGTCAAGCGATGGCGAGCTAATTCTATTTATCATCAATGTTAAGCCCCCTGAAACAACCGTTAAAGCGGGTGAGGGCAAAGGCCCTGCAGATCGTACAGCATTGCTAAATTTGCGAACCGACTTATTAAATTTTGCAAAACAAAAAATGGCAGATAATAGCTTAAGCTTTGAAATGTCGGGCGTTAGCATTTTTAAAGCCGAAATTATTGGCTATATGCTTTATGACCAAGCCATATTTACCTATGCAGGCATTATATTCGGGTTTATTATTTCTTATATATATTTCAGACGCCTAAGATTTGTACTTTTAGCAGGTCTGCCGACTGTAATTGCTATGATCACCATGCGCGGTATGTTTGGTTGGTATGGTCTTGAAATGGATGTGCTTTCCAATATTGCACCCATATTAATTATGGTTATTTCATTTTGTGATAGTGTGCATTTGGTCTATGGCATTAGGCGAAGGATGGAACGTGGCGTTGACCGCGATACAGCAATTACCGAAACCATAAAGTATATTGGCCCTGCTTGCGTATTAACTTCGCTAACAACAGGTATAGCAATGGTTTCATTGCTAATGGCACAACATCCAATCATTAGTAAATTTGGGTTTATATGCACATTTGGTACAGGCTTTGCATTTTTGGTAACACTAACCTTAATACCCGCTTTGGCAAAATTAATTTTACCCAAAACAATGAAGTTAAAGCGTGTCGTTACCGATGCCGAAGCCGGCAATAAACATCCTTTAGTACACAGATTGTTAGACAGTTATACTGAATTATGTAAAACACTTTTCATGAAGTGGCCAAAACAAATTACTATATTGTCATTATTATTAATGGTCGCTTTAGGCGCGTTTTATTTGCAAAATGAACCACGTTATAGATATATTGACAATTTACCACAAAATAACCAAGCCTATATTGGCGTTACCCGCATCGAAGAAAAACTTGCAGGTACAAATGAAGTGCGGATATTTATAGAGTTTGATAAACAACACAATATGCGCAGCGAAGAAACTTTTGCATTATATTCAGATATCGAAAAATTACTTGAAGAAACAAAATTTGTAAAACAAACATTGTCTCTAGCAACGTTAAGAGACTATGTACAAAAGAACAGTACCGACAAAAGTGTCGATGGTTTCTTTAACTTTATCGATAGCAATATAGATTCTGCAAATAGTCTTTTGCGTGAAGACGATAATTTAAGCTTGGTTCTAGGCTTGTTGCCCGATACCGACTCGTCAGCCTTAATCAGCGATCTTAGGCTGTTAAAAGTTGATCTAAAACAACTTGAAGCAAAATATTCATTCGCAAAATTGTCAGTTACGGGTGTGTTGCCGTTAACGGCCGAGTCTAGCTATCAGATGATTGAAATGCTTAATTATAGCCTGCTAATGGCAATTATGGGCGGCGTATTCATTGTCGGCGTTTTCTTCCGCTCAGTCTATGCTGCAATATTTGCTTTAATCGCCAATCTAATACCCATAGGCATGGCAGGCTTTTATTTATACATTGCGAATGAAGGGCTGCAATTTACGTCTGTCGTGGCCTTCACCATTGGCTTTGGCATCGCGGTCGATAATACTATTCATATCATTCACCGCTACAATAGAGCGATATCAGATGGGCTTAACATTGAAGATGCGTTAAAAATTACCATGGATAGCGTGACGTCCGTTTTGGTGGTCACTTCGTTGGTGCTGGGGTTTGGCATCGGCATTGTCGTCATAAGCGAAATGCCACTTATTAAGCTTTATGGCGTGTTAATGATGTTACTTGTTATTGGCGCGTTATTAACCGATACATTATTGTTACCATCTGCAATGAAAGTAATTAACAATTTTAGGCAAAAAAAATAGAAAGCCCATTTAAACGATGGGTGATTATATTATTTAGGTCAATTGATTCAATTTTACGCATATATAAAATTATATTTTAACCAGCCTCTTTAGCATCTCAATAACAATATAGCTCTATACTATTTTGAGACGAACAAGATGTTTACTATTCAATTGCATATTGAATATGGGGAGCGAAAATAAATGAATAATTTAGCGTATAATAATACTGATACTGTGCATTCAAGATTTTTAGCAACGTTAGGCCACGAGCTTAAAACACCGCTTAATGCTATTATTGGTTTTTCGGAATTATTAAAGAAAACCGATACTGTAGGAATGACCCAAGATCAAATTAACGAATATGCGTGCTATATTCACGACAGTGGCAGCCATTTATTAAACATAATCAACGACATTTTAGAAATATCTCGTATAAATAATCAAACCGCTAAGCTAAAAGAAAGCAAAGTATCTGTAGCGCAATTGCTACATGTTCCAATGAATATGCTTAAAAATGCAGCGGATAAAAAAATATAACCTTATATTATGAAGTAGAAAACCCTCAAATTATTTTAAAAGTAGATGAGCAAAAAATCAGACAATCGATTATCAAAAAAAAAACATGTCAACGTTGTGCCGCGACGGTCAAACAGTGACGGGATGTGACGTGCGGAAAATGTGTAAGTTAAAGCTAGTAAGT
>JABSRY010000169.1 GCA_013214985.1 Hyphomicrobiales bacterium | reverse complement strand
AAATTTTTTGATTTTTTCGAAAATTTTCGTTTTTTTCGAAAATTTTGGATTTTTTAGAAAATTTGATTTTTCCGAAATTTTTAAATTTTTTTTGAAAATTTTTTATTTTTTCGAAAAAATGCAAAAATTGCTTTTTTGCTTTGACTGCTAAATAGCACTTTAAAATAGCCAAAACTTGATAATTTACTAAAAAAATTCGAACCATTAAATAAAAATGGTCATCTAACAAACACCCTTACTTGGTTAAAAGAGCAAATCATCACACCTAGTGATACGCTTCAAGACTTAGAGGGTTTTAATATATCCCCTATAAAAGTCCCGTAACTTTTTAGTCAAAACCACCCAAAAACAAAAATGGAGAAACGCATGTTTTTAAAACCGTGTGAGGGCCGTATTGTGCGCGACCCCAATGATATGACGACACTTAAGAGTGAAGGTCAGAACAAACCAGATAACATTTATTGGCGCAAACGGCTGTTAGACGGTGATGTGAAGGAAACAACACCAAATAAAAACCCAAAAAAGAAGGCGATATAAAATGAGTGATAATTTAAGAACACCCGGAATGACCATCAACATCACCGCCGCTCCTACACCATTTTCTAGCCAGAACATTGAGCTCTTAAAAGGGCATATGATAGAAACTGGTGCCGATGCTGGCAATGCAACATTGGATGAACCTGTATTATGCAGTGCCAGTGTAATTGATACGCTTTTTGGTAAAAAATCAATGCTTGCTGCTATGTACAAAGCCGCCGTTGCCAATGCGCCCCTTCAAGAAATTTGGGCTTTGCCAATCGCTGCTGTTGGTGTTGCAATGAACGCCACCATTACGGTACAAAATGCATCCACTAACTTGGGCCAATGTATTTTTTACATTGCGGGGCACCGTCACAGTATTGTTATTACAGAGGGTGATAGCAACAATGATGTGGCAATAAAGATAGTGGCGGCAATTAATGGAAGTACAATTGTTGTGTCGGCAGTTGCCTTACAAAACGTTATCACTATAACATGCGTCCATAAAGGCGATTTGAAGTTATCTTTGGTACATGTCTATAACGGGGACGAAGGCGACATTGGTAAAAACACTTTAATACTCACTGCGTTTTTAGGCGGTAATGGGCAACCAGATATCGGCACGGCACTTGCTAATTTAGCAGACGATGAATACGACTATATAGCCAGCGGCTTTAGCGGCACGACAGTCTTAGATCAAATGCAATCATTTTTAGATCATAAAAGTGGCAGATGGTCAGCCGATAAACAGATTTATGGACATTATATAACGGCAGTTGGTGGAACACTTGGCGAATTATCCGCAATTGGCGTTGTGAGAAACGATGCTCACACAACTATTATGGACATGTATGACAGCATAAGCCCTGCATGGGAATGGGCTGCGGCATTGGGTGCAGTGATAGCAGATCATATGGCATCCGCACCAGAATTGAGTCGCCCCTTACAAACCCTTGTTTTGAAGAATATTAGGGCGCCAAACAAGGGACGAACTACCACCGAGCGCAATACTTTATTATGGGATGGTATCGCCACTCATAAAAAGACTAAAAGCGGTGTAGTTACCATTGAACGCGCTATAACCACGTATCAACGCACCGCAAATGATATTCCTGATGCAAGTTGGCTTGATATCAACACGCTCGCTCAGAACGCATATTTTGCACGTTTCACACGCGCCCATATTTTGGCAATTTTTCCAAGATCGGCTTTAGCAGATACCAACCCAAGAAATTTGGCCGAAATAGCAACCCCTGACGATATCAGAAAAGAATGTATTCAGGCTTATATGTCATTAATCGACCTTGGTGTTTGCGAAAATCTAAGTGGCTTTGAAAAATTACTTACAGTTAGCCGCTCAAAAGTTGATGCAAATAGAATTGAAATTAATTGGGGAACAGATTTTGTGAACCAATTAATGGTTATTGCAGCAAATGCAAAATCTTATCTACAAATTGAAAATGGAGTAGTTTAATGGCTGATAGTAATATTATAGCTGGCCGCTTGGCTTTTAAATGCAATGGCAAAAAAATAACACTAGAGGGTTCTTGTGAAATAGATGCATGGGACACCGAACGGGAAACGGTAACACACGCAGACGGTAAGACTGGTGTTATTATTAAAGGCTCACCGATGATGATAAAGAGCCTTGAATTAGTGGTAAGGAAGGGCTTTACAACAGAAACATTGCGTGATTTTACCGATAATGTCAATATCACAGTTGAGGATATTGATAAAAAACTGACCTATTATTTCAATAATTCAATGATGATTGGCAAGCCAACCTACAAATTCGATAAGGCCGTTATTGATGGTATCGAATATTCATCTAACAATGTGAGTGTTATCCATGACTAAATTAGAGGTAAAATTAGCCCACCCTATTGAGGGGTCGGGAGGATTGCTTAAGGAAGTTGTTTTTGAAAAGCAACCGGCCGCCAAGCACTTAATAGCGCATGGTTCCTTTTTAGATACCAAGGGCGCTATTAAATGGGATGTTTTAAGTAAGTATATAAATGATTTAACTAACTTAGATTTTTCAGAAATAGAACGGTTAAATCAACTTGATTTTGCCAACATCGGACAACAACTTGCCGACTGGGTTTATCTTGACGAAAAAAAGTAATGCCTCTTGTGGATTTGTTGGTTTTTGAAGCTGGCAAATCCATAAGTGAAGTTGAAAACTTACCGATTGACCGCCTAGTTTTTTGGGCAAATCGGTTTATTGAATACAGGAATAAATAACATGGCTGGTAATCAATTCACCACTGATATTATTATCAAAGGGCATGACCGCGCATCTGCCGCGTTTGGTTCGGTTGCCAAAAATGTTAATGCAGTTACTGGTAAAATCAAACGTGCATCCCGTCAAGTTCAGGGGTTTGGCCAAGCCATAGGCGGCGGGATGGCAATCCCAGTTCTTGCCGCTGTGGCCGTATCTATGCGCGGCGTATATAAATTTGATGAGGCAATTAATCAAGTAGCAGCTACCGCACAACTATCTGAAAGTAAAATGAAGCCCTACTCCAAAATGTTAAGAGGGCTAGGCAAGACGACCCAATTTACGGCAATTGAAGCGGCAGAGGGTTTTAACTTCTTGATACAGGCAGGGCTTTCACTTGATGAAGCTGCAGCCACACTACCCGCGACATTAAATTTAGCGGCGGCAGGTAATATATCATTAGCAAAAGCTGCTGATCTTTCGACTAATGCGTTTGCTGGGTTTGGAATGGCAAGTAATGATGTGGTTGAACTTAAGAAGAATATGATACGTTTGAATGATGTCGTGGCGTTTACAGCCACAAAATCAAACACTAATGTTCCTCAAATGTTTATGGCAATGAAAGAAGCCGCCCCAATTTCCAGAGCTTTGGGTGTAACAATGGAAAAAACCGCCGCGATATTAGGTGTATTTGCCGATAAAGGCGTTCAAGGGGCGGAAGCTGGGCGCGCATATAGAACGGGTATGCTACGCTTAATCGCACCAACCAAAAAAGCGCGTGCCGCATTCGCAAGTTTAGATATCGACCTTAAAAAATATTTTAAGAATGGCGATACGGTAAATGGTTCTAAAATGTCTAATGCGTTAAAAAGCCAAGGACTAAAAATTGATGGAAGTTTACTCCAAGATATTATAGACAACTCGACAAGTGACGACTTATTAGGTGAATTGGTAGACAAAGTTGTTAGCCAAGTTGGTGACTCTTCCGTTGATGCGCGTATAAGAATAAGTGAAATAATCACAGAATCTTTTGCAGCCAATGCAAAGGGACTAGATATTTTTGGGCTGCTCGACGACATGAAAGCTAAAGGCATAAGTATCACTGAGATGGAGCGTGTATTTGGTAAAATGCAAGTTGCTAAATTTTTAGGTTTGATGAATACAAAAGCTGAAAAGGGTTACAGGGCTCTCCACAAGACAATTGACGAAGGCGCAGATGGTGCATCTAAAAAAATGGCCGCTATCCGAATGCGCGGTATGGTAGGTGCTGTCAAGCGTTTTAACTCTGCAGTAAGTGAATTAAACTTATCTTTCTGGGATGGAGACCTTGGTAATAGAATGAACGAGGGTTTAGAAGCATTAACGGGCGTCATTAATGGGCTAACAGCTACTGATGTTGATACGCTAGTGATGATAGGTAAAGGGGTTGTCGGGTTAGTTTTAGGCGGCGCTGCGCTTACAAGTATTGCTAGACTTGGTTCAGTTTTGATTACACTTGGGGGTGGTCTTACAAAGGCGTTCGCAGGTGCTGTACTTTTCTCACCTTATATCGCTGCGGGTGGTGCGTTGATTTTAGGTCTCGGATACTTAGCGTCTGCATACGGTGAAAAAACTAATGCTAGTAATGCTGCCGCAAATGCAGAAAAAGAGCACGCAGATCAACTTGATCGTGTTGATAAAATCCTTGGCAGGGTGACTAAAAACTCTAAAGAATATGGCGAGAACTTAAACAATGCAACGCATCAAAAATTGACTTTAGAAGTCGCTAAATTAGATAAACAAATACCAGAGCAACGGAAAGAAATTTCGGGAAATTTGCAAACTAGCGGCTGGGGAGCATCCTCTGGCATGGTACATTTAGATGATAATACTAAAAAAGAAATAGATCAAATTAGATTAGATTTTGACCTCGGTAATAAAAGTATAAAAGAAACTTCCGACGCACTTTATGCTCTGTCTAAGAAAAGCGTTGAAAACGCGCTTGTCTTAGATGCTGTTATTAAAAATGTACACAGATTGGGCATGACGACAACGGCTAAAACACATAAAGAACTGATCTTAAGCCCTAATGGACTAAATCGTAAACAGATAGAACAAAAAGTCGATGAAAGACTTGGAATTGTTAAATTTACGAATAACACAGCATACGATAACGCAAAATCCCAAATTATAAGCCAGAAGGCGCTTATTAAACATCTCCAAAATCCAATTGCAAAAACTTACACGGGCGGGCTGGGGTCTATGCCAAATCGACACCTTTCTGCTAGGCAAGCAAAAAGAGCGGATCTTATTGAAGTTGAAAAAGCAAAAAGAAGAGCGGATCTTATTGAGGGTGAGAAGTCTAAATTAAGTGATATGCAGATAAAAATGGATAACTTAGTCAAAACAATTAACCAACAAAACACTGAAAGAAAAAATCAAACTATTCAAGCTGAGTTAAAAGGTGAAGCCGTAGTAAAAGTTGATATTAAAGTTAAAGGTGTTGAAGCCAGTCATGTATCAACGAGTGTTATTAATAGCGGCCATACTAAAGCTAAAGTTAATGTTGGCACCAGTATGACAGAATTAAACATAGGCGGTGCTTAATGAATAATCCTTTAAAATTTAAAAGACAGGCACGCTTTAACGGTTTGCCTTTTTTTATGGACAAAACAAGCGTTGATGGCGGCGGCCGCAATGTTGTTACGCACCAATTTCCGAATGGTAGTGGGCATTTAAACGAAGATTTATCGCCTAATGTTGGGAAGTTTAAAGTAAGTGGTTATTTAATTGGGTTTGATGCTGTTGCACAGGCCAATAGCTTAAAAGCTGCAACCAGTATTGCTGGTACTGGTGTTTTGACTTTACCTGATTTGCCATTTTTACATGTGCGGTGTGTTGGGTTTGGCTATGAAATTAGCAAAGATGAGATAAACAAAGTTAGCATAAACTTTGATTTTGTTGAAGAAGCGGGTTTTGTTGCCATTGGCATTAGCTTATTGCCTGGCAGAATGATTGAGCTTGCTATGGTTGGTGCGGGTGCTGCATTGGGTGCTATAGCCTGACGCCTTTAATTTGATTCAAATTTGCCCACCCCAAAAAGTTCTTCAGTGGTACATTGTTGTCGTC
>JABSRY010000168.1 GCA_013214985.1 Hyphomicrobiales bacterium | reverse complement strand
GATATTGAAAAAATCAGAAGCACAATAATGGATGGTTCATTAAAAATTCCATTTAACACCGAACTATAAGCTAAATTGGCACCAAATAATCAGGGCTTAATATGAAAAATAGTGAAAAAATATTTGAATGTAAAAATATCACTGTGTCATTTGGTGCCATCAAGGCTCTCCAAAACATTAGCGTAGCGTTTGAACGGGGTAAAATTCATGCGGTTGTCGGACAAAATGGCGCCGGAAAAACAACATTTGCACGGGTTGTTGCAGGGCTTATTAAGCCAACAAAAGGCGAAATGGTCATTAATAATACACCCATGTTAGGTGGAAACGTTGAGAAAACGCGTTTAGCTGGGGTTGAGCTTGTGCATCAAAGCTTTGCTTTACCGCCTTCATTTACAGTTGCAGAAGCCATGCAGTTTGGTGCCCCAACGGGTGGTTTGTTCACCAAAAGAAAATTAGAGAAAACATGGCAAAAGCATTTAGATCGACTCGATATAAATGTTAAGGCCAGTATGAAAATTAAAGATTTACCAGTGGAAACTCAACAAGCTGTTGAAATTGCAAGAGCATTGGTCAGCGACGCTAAGTTTTTAATTCTAGATGAACCAACGGCGGTTTTATCTCCAGAAACCACAGAAAAATTATTTGACAGGATAAGAAAACTGCAAAAAAATGGTGTGACAATAATTCTGGTTTTACACAAACTTAAAGAAGTGTTGAAAATTGCAGACACTGTTACCGTTTTACGGGGTGGCAAGTTAGTGCAAAGCCCAACAGACTGTGCCAATATTGATCGCAAAAAATTATCAGAAATGATTATTGGAGAAAATTCGAGCAAACAATTACAAAACGATAAAATTGATCAAAATAAAAGTCATATATCAGATCAAATGGTGCTGAAAATGAACGGTATTTCTACAGTGAAAGACGTTGAAGGTGCAAGGCTAGATAATATAGACTTTCAAGTCGCAAGCGGAGAAATTGTCGGCATTGCAGGGATAGAAGGTAACGGCCAACGAACATTAGTTAGATCAATCGCCTATCTGGTAGGGATAGAAAAAGGTGAAATTTTTTTAAACAACCTCAATGTTACAAAAAATAGCCATTTAGAACGTCGAGCAATTGGGTTGCGGATTATTCCGTTTGAACGCAATGTCGAAGGCTTAAGTTTAAGCGCATCTTTATGGGAAAATTGGTCGATAAGGAAATATTTACAAAGTCCCATTTTTTCATTTATTAAGCCAGAGATAGATAAAAAAAATTGCGACGAAGCCCTTAAAAAGTGGAATGTTAAATGTTCTTCTGTCGAACAACTTGCTGGGTCACTCTCAGGTGGGAATGCGCAAAAAGTTATTTTGTCGAGGGAAATGGATGAAAATGCCAGGCTTATTATTGCCGCACAACCCACTAGAGGGTTGGATATTGGTGCGACAGATTTTGTATGGAAATCACTAAGAAAAGCAAAAAATAATGGCTGTAGGATTATATTGATTTCTTCTGACCTAGATGAAATTTTTGATATTTCTGACAGGGTCGTTGTTTTTTTGTCGGGCAAAATTGTTGGCGAGTTTATGCCACCCTTTGACATTAAAGAAATTGGCGCAGCGATGATTGGAGCTGAAATATGAGACGGCAATTGTTAACATTATTTATTGGCTTCTCATTGAATTTGTTTCCTAGACGCTAGCAAAAACCTGACTAAAATGTCAACTTTTATTTTACAAACTTGACTAAAGTGTCAGAATGTTATAAAAATAATTAAAATGAATATAAATCAATTATCTGGTAAACTTGTTGATTTACATAGATAAATTTAAACCAATAAAAATTATAAAGTTAAATCATAAAATGCAAAAAAAAGTTATTAAAAAATCAGATATTGGAATTAGATCTAAAAATGAAGCCAAAATACTAGAAGGTGCGGTCATTGTTTTTTCAAGAAAAGGTTTAGATGGCACCCGTTTAACAGATATTGCAACCGAATGTAACTTACCAAAAGCCAACGTCTATTATTATTTTAGTAACAAAACTGAAATTTATGAACGCCTAATTGAAAATGTATTGGCAGGGTGGGATAAGGCATTTGAGCATATTAAGCCAGATTTAGAACCAGAAGATGCGATTAGCGAATATGTTAAAGCAAAATTAGAATATGCTAGAAATAACATCATAGAATCTAAATTTTTTACATTTGAAATGCTCAGAGGTGGTCAATTTTTAAGCAAAAAACAACGCCAACATATTGTGCAAGTCACTCGTAAATATGAGCAAGTCGTGGAATATTGGATATCTGAAGGCAAATTAAAACCGCTTGATACTAGGCACTTTTTTATTATTCTATGGGCAAGTACTGAGTTTTATGCCAATTATTCTAACATTGCAGAATTAACACTTGGAAAACACAAATTAACCAAAACAGATTTCGAACAAGCCCATAAATCAATTGTTCAAAATATATTAAATGGCTGTTTACCTCAACAATGAATGACGTAAGTGGGATATATTTGTGTCATTTAGTGCTCTAACAATTTTAATTTGGCTATTGGCTATCGGCAACTATATATTGTAAAATTATTAGAGGTGATACGGCTGATAACAAATTCTCACATGCTTCTCGTTGACTAATTGCAGCCGTGGACGGCTCAACCAATAAAGCTTCGATAATTCTGTAGCTTGATTGCTCTGCTTCTCCCATATTCATGTTAGACAATGCCATTTCCATCAGTGATTTGCTCGGGTTATAGGCCGCGTTTTCGGCATATCTGCCGCCATATGTTGTCCCATTTGCTAAAAGAAGTGCCACGCCCGAAAAATCATTAGTGTAAGGAGAATAGCTAGCATTGGCTTCAACAAGTGCTGTCAAAGCCAGGTCACTAGTGGATGCTATGCTCAAATTATGATTTTGCGCTTCCATTAAAGCACCCGTTATGCCCAAGTCAGCGGGCCCGAATGCATTTGGCAATATATTCATTGTCTCTGCTGTTGTTGTTCCATATAAAAATTGACGGCAATACCCGCATGGAGCAGCATTTATAGTGAATGATTCAAGCCCAATTTCACCGTTAGCCTATGCATTATTCATCGCCGATTGTTCGCCGTGCGTTACATAAGTTAATGACTCATTTGCAGACTCCATACTCGCGCCTAAATACATATTTTCAGTACCGGAGGATAAGGCAACAGCGCCAACCGGAAAGTTAGAAATTACTGAACGCGAGTAAGCTGCTGCGGTTGGCAGCAATGAAATCATGATTTCTTCGGTTGTTAGCTCAGTTATCTGCCTTATTTCTGAAACTAATAGTTTAGGTAGAAATGAGGCTTTTTACAATATTTTGCAAATGCTTTTAGTCTATGCGTCTCAAAATTTTCGGGGATCTTCAGTTTTTTAAGCCTTGCCATTGTTGCATTCCGTTGTTCATCGCGTTCAGATTTTGTATATTTTACAGGAATTAGACATTCCGTTTGTGCTAAAATAGCATCATAGTCAAAACCTTGAATATAGACTTGTTCGCATATTTTTGTCTGTCCAGCATCAGTGTCATAATATGCCGCGGCATTGTCATATGCGACAACGGGGTCAATAGTAGGGTCACCCTTCATGATAACTTGCCATAATGAAGAGATTAGATCGTCTTGCATAATGGGTTGAATTGTTGGGTAGTTTTCTTGCGGTGTGAGGTTATCATCAATCGCATTATAAAAATAAGATGGACGATTGGCAATCGTATATGGAATTTGAACACTATTTATCGTCACATTACCACTATCTCCGACTGCCAAATTAGATAAACCAAGCTGATCTTCAAACCAACTGCGTACCGTGCCCCCAAACGCAACTAATGGTTTGGCAACACCGGCATCGGATGAAGTCCATTGCAGAAGTAACTCATTTGTATATGGCGTATAGTCATTATTCAGCACAATGGCGTCTATATCAGAACCCTCTCCAGAATCAGCACCAATTGGATATATATCAATCGTCGTTTGGTAACGATCAACTTCACTTGGTGCTGCACCATTTGCAATCAGACATTCACCCCAGCGAATGAGCGTATTGGCTCGCAGATAATCCTGATCTTCCTCGATTGTGTAATCGGGCGGAAAATGTAATAATTCGACACAATAGTTATTTTTCATTGCCAAACCTAATGGCAAGAAGAAACGCCATTTACAAAGCCAAGCACCCGACCCGCCAAGAAAAATACTGGCTTGCAGACCAAGTAAGCCTGCTGCCATAAAATTTTCGACAGGTGCTACATAACTGCTTGCATCTGTGCCGCTAATGGACAATCAGTATTCAGTGTCAGTGCGACGCAAACAATGTCTGTGCTTTCTCTAACAAATGTATCATTTAGATATTTTTTAATTGTTGTTTCCAAACCCATATCCAAGAAATTATTTCCGCTCACATTATTTGGATATACAAACATTTGAACTACTTCTTTTCTATTGCCCAAATTATGGTCGCTTCAGCTTTAGGAGTTACACGCTCTGGTTTTTTGGAACCTATTGTTTCTTGATTATTCATTTTACCCTCATTGTGTAATTGATTTGAGTATTGATCATTCAACAATTTATCGCAGAGGCAATGGTCAACTGCATTCAGACCATTTTAAAATTTGTTTGAATTTATAACTTTGGTATATAATTTAGACGTTAGATCTGTCTGCCAAAATCGAATACACATAGCTATCCATTTTAAAGCCTGCGCGTTGGTAAATGCCTGCTGCGTGGCTATCTTTTTCGCCGCCTAGATAAATTTCGGTTGCGCCGCGTTCAAGTGCAAAATCGCGAATATATGCTATAATTGCCGAGGCATAACCGCGCCTTCGATGAATTTCTCGTGTTGCGACCATTTGATAGCGATAAATTGTGCCTTGCCAAGCCAAACCTGCGGCTGCAGCAATTTGATCACCATCCCAGATAACAAACTGTTGGCCGACGCCATTTTTAAAAAATGTTTTAAAAGTTGAATGTTGCCAGATCGTAAAATCATCGGCTTCGACACCATTTATAGTTTGATGCAAATTGAAAAACGGCTTCCACTGATGGTTTTTTAAAGCGACGACTTTATGGTTTGCGACCTTTTGAGCATCTATATCTGGGTCATATTTAAGCATTAAACTGATATCTAGTTCAAATTCGTTTCTAATATTTTGATAATCCACACTATGTGGCAGCTCCCAACCTATGGTTTTTTTAGGCGCATTCGGGGCAATTTTTGCAACATGCTCATCCCAAAGCATACTCAGTTCATCGCCCGTGATATTTTTATCGGGTGCATTAAACAGATGCAATATATTGCCATACCAAAAAGATGGGCAAGGCAAACAAGAGACTGCCAAGCCAAAGCTATTTTCGACCATTTGCATATCATCCGAATAATTTAGAAAGTCTGATATATAGCCATTTGAAAACTTATTTAATTTTTTAACTTTGTTATACTCAGACTCACCAATAAAATAGTTTTACAGCCTCTAGCCAAATCATTTAATTTAGCTTCTACTATTAAGCATGGTAACAAACAAATCATTTTCCCTGACAGATGAGGAGCGTAAAGCGCTTGGTCATGTTTTGCGTCAGCGTAAGGCAGATGGTTTGATTATACGGCGGGCCAATGCATTGCTGCTTCTGGACAAGAACTGGCAGCCGCAAAAAGTTGCAGATGCGCTTTTTCTGGATGGCGAGACGATCCGCTCATGGCGCCGTCATTTTATCAAGCACGGTTTGGGGTTTTTGGTTCTGTCGCCTTATAGCAAGCGTGAAGGCCATCTTGGTTTTACACAGGAAGTTGCCCTCAAAGCACATTTGGGAATGCCCCCACCCCGCTCGACCAATGAAGTACGAAAGTATATACAAGACAAATACCATCAGTC
>JABSRY010000167.1 GCA_013214985.1 Hyphomicrobiales bacterium | reverse complement strand
CAGTCAAGGGTAGGGCAATTGTTTTAGATATGGGCGCTAATTTGCATGTATCCCCCAATAATTTGGTTGAGTTCGGCTTTATGGGCGCAGCAATGGCTCGCGTGGTATTTGGCATTAAAACGCCCAAAGTAGGTATCCTAAATATTGGCGAAGAAGAAATGAAGGGCAATGAAGACCTAAAAGAAGCAGCATCAATATTGCGCAATTCAAATATGCCGCTCGAATATATCGGCTTTGTCGAAGGGGATGGCATTTCCAAAGGCGTTGCCGATGTCATAGTAACCGAAGGTTTTGCAGGTAATATTGCGCTGAAAACTGCCGAGGGCATAGCCCGCCAAATTGGTGGTTTGCTAAAAGAAGCGTTTAATTCTTCTTGGCGCTCTAAAATCGCCTATTTATTATTAGCCCCATCTTTAAAAACTTTCCGCGAAAAAATGGACCCTAATAACTCCAATGGCGGTGTTTTCTTAGGGTTGCGCGGCATTGTGGTTAAATGCCATGGCTCATCCGACAGCCACGGTTTTGCAACAGCTATTGACTTAACCGCAGCGATGATTAAAAATAATTTAGTTAATGAAATTCGTAAAGATCTAGATGTTTTTTATAAAGATGCAGATCAAATCGAAAATACCAATGTTGTGGTAAAGAAGTAAGGGGTTAAAGTGAGTATATTACGTTCAGTTATAACAGGCTCTGGTAGTTATTTGCCGCCAAATATTGTTACAAATGCAGATCTAGCAAAAAAAGTAGATACTACAGATGAATGGATTACATCGCGCACAGGCATTAAAGAGCGCCGTATCGCGGATGAAGGCGTCCTAACCTCAGATCTTGGTACCGCCGCTGCAAAAGATGCCTTAAAAAACGCAAATGTAGATGCAAGCGAAATTGACCTAATCATACTAGCAACCGCGACACCCAATAGAATATTCCCATCTACTGCTATTACTATTCAAGCCAATTTAGGCATTACTAAAGGCTGCGCGTTTGACGTTCAGGCAGTTTGTTCTGGCTTTTTATACGCACTTACAGTTGCCGATAATATGCTCCAAGCAGGCAACTTTAAAAAAGCTATCGTTATTGGCGCCGAAACTTTTTCTCGCATTGTCGATTGGGAAGACAGAGCAACCTGCGTACTTTTTGCAGATGGTGCAGGCGCGGTTATATTAGAATCACAAACAGGCGGCGAGGGAACACTTGCCGATAGAGGCGTGCTATATTCGCATTTGCGATCAGACGGGCGCTATGAAGATATGTTATATGTCGATGGTGGCCCAGGTAAAAGCGGTACTGGGTTTCTAAAAATGGCAGGTAAAGATGTTTTTAAGCACGCTGTCAGTAAAATTGGCTCATCTATCGAGCAAGCTCTATCAGACAATGGTCTAACATCAGATGACATTGATTGGTTCGTACCCCATCAAGCCAACAAAAGAATTTTAGATGCCGTTGCAAAACGAATTAAACTAGATGAAGACAAAGTTGTCGTTACGGTTCACAAGCATGCGAACACATCCGCCGCTTCAATTCCACTCGCATTACACGACGCGGTGTTAGATGGACGCATCAAAAAAGGCGATTTAATATTGATTGAAGCACTCGGTGGTGGCTTCACTTGGGGTTCTATGTTATTCAGATGGTAAATTTTTGAATTGAAAAATTTTAATTTTAGCAATAACATTACTTTATGAGTTATAAGGATAGTAATTTTAGATTAATAAATTTAATATAACGCACTGATTTTATAAGCGTTTGGAGGGAATATGCCAGATAAAACCTTAACAAGAGCCGACTTGAGCGAAGCTATATATCAAGAGATCGGCCTTTCTAGAAGCGAATCATCCCAGTTGGTTGAAACGGTAATAGACGAAATTTGCACAACTTTAGCCAATGGTGAAGCTGTTAAAATTTCATCCTTTGGTAATTTTTTAGTAAGACAAAAAAAAGAGCGTATTGGTAGAAATCCCAAAACAGGGGTCGAAGTACCAATTACTGCACGCCAAGTTGTTGTTTTTCATGCCAGTCATGTCCTAAAAGACAAAATTGACGTCGCACATAAATAAGTAATTAAATGAGTTAGACGAATTGGTATGATAATAGCATGGTCAAATATGTTATTGTCTATGTATGTTCTGCGTCTATTCCTTTTCCGGCAACATCTTGGTGTGGATGTAAAAACAAGAGTAAATTAATGCAAAAATCCCCAAATGCTTTTCGCACAATAAGTGAAGCCGCGACAGAATTAGATGTCCCACAACATGTTTTAAGGTTTTGGGAAACCAAGTTTAAACAAATAAAACCCATGAAACGCGGTGGTGGGCGGCGGTTCTATCGCCCACAAGATGTCGATCTTATTAAAGGCATTAAATATTTTTTATATGGTCAAGGCTACACCATTAAAGGTGTCCAAAAAATATTGGCTTCAAAAGGCGTAGTCTATACTGCCAATGTTTGGCATGAAGATAAAGGCGAGGCACCCGTAACTAATCACGCCGAAAATATAAATATTCCAGAAGCTTTATTGGATGGTTTTGCCGACGAGTTACCCATTGAACAATCAAACCCAACCCCGTCAGATTTTGTAAATGAAGCAAACCCAATCAGCTATGCATCCTCAATAGAAACGAATGAAGCCGAAATTTATAAACATGCACAAGAGCGTTTTAATATCGAAAAAGACGCAAAAATCAAGACCATTCTAACCGAATTACAAGAAATCAAACAAATCTTAAAAGATTCGAGGTAATTTAAGTCAGCTTAATCTGTCTATTGCCCAAAAAACCTGAATTAAATGCATTTATAGCTTGTGCTTTATAATATTACTGTTATAAAACGCTCATCACACACGCAAATATCAACGGGGTACAAGCGACCCTTCCGGTGACATTAGTTCACAATTTGCGGAGGTTTAACCGGAAAACAGGAGTATACGCATGGCGTTACCAGATTTCACAATGCGTCAGCTATTAGAAGCTGGCATTCACTTTGGTCACCAAAAATCCCGCTGGAATCCTAAAATGGAACAGTATATATTTGGTACACGTAACAAAATCCATATTATGGATCTTTCAAAAACAGTACCATTACTTCACCAAGCTCTAGTAGCTGTGCGTGATGTTGTTGCTGGTGGTGGTCGTGTTCTTTTTGTTGGTACTAAACGTCAAGCATCAGACCCTATCAAACAAGCTGCACAAATGTCAGCTCAATATTATATCAACCATCGCTGGTTGGGTGGCGCACTTACAAACTGGAACACAGTTTCAAAGTCAATTAAGCGTCTAAACGATCTTAATAAAGTTCTTGAAGGTGAAACTTCTGGTTTAACTAAAAAAGAACTTCTTAAAATGACACGCGAACAAAATAAACTAGATCGCGCAATCGGTGGTATTAAAGATATGGGCGGCGTTCCTAACCTTATCTTCATTATCGATACAAATAAAGAATCACTTGCAGTTGCTGAAGCTAAAAAACTTGGCATTCCAGTAATTGCAGTTCTAGATAGTAACTCAAATCCAGATGATATCGATTTCCCAATTCCTGGTAATGATGATGCATCTCGTGCTATCGAACTTTATTGCGACCTAATGTCTCGTGCTGCGCTTGATGGTATTTCTCAAGCACATGGCGATGCTGGTTTTGATCTTGGCGAGTCTGCTGAACTACCAGAAGATATTGTGGCTGAAGTTGAAGCTGCTACAGATGATGAAGTTGCAGAAATTGAAGCGGCTCCAAAAGCTGCTGTTGAAGCAACTGCAACAACAGGTGCTGACGACCTTAAAGAACTTTCAGGTGTTGGACCCGCTCTAGAAAAGAAATTGCATGATTCTGGTGTGACTTCATTCGTTCAAATCGCTGCTTGGACAGCTTCAGACGTTGAAGTATTTGGTGAAAAACTTTCATTCAAAGGCCGCATCGAACGTGAAGGTTGGATCGAACAAGCTAAGAAATTATCTGCATAACATTAAATTGGCGCATCTTAACAGGCGTCAGTTTTAGATATTATTTTTAAATTTAGCAATCATCTAATTTAGGTGGTTGCTATTCTAACGATAGGCTTAATAAAATGGCTATTACTGCAAGTATGGTAAAAGAACTACGCGAAATAACAGGCGTAGGCATGATGGATTGCAAAAACGCACTTAAAGAAACAGATGGTGATATAGAATCAGCTATCGATTGGTTGCGTAAAAAAGGTTTAGCAAAAGCGGCTAAAAAATCTGGCCGTGTAGCTGCTGAAGGTCTTGTAGCTGTTAACGCTTCTGGCACATCAGCTGTTGTAGTTGAAGTAAACTCAGAAACAGATTTTGTTGCGCTAAACCCAGAATTCCAATCACTAGTAGACAATGTTGCAAAAATCGCATTAACAAATAATGGCGAAGATGCAGCAATCGAAGAAGCTGCATATCTAGACACAGGTAAAACTGTTAAAGAATATATTACTAGCCTAGTAGCTTCAATTGGCGAAAACATGTCTTTCCGTCGTGCTTCAGCACTTAAGGTAGATAGCGGCATTGTAGCAACTTACATGCATAATTCAGTTGTAGCTGGCGTTTCTGGTAAACTTGGCGTTCTTGTAGCACTAGAATCAACTGGCGATGCAGGCAAATTAGATGCGCTTGGCAAACAAATTGCTATGCACATTGCTGCAACTAACCCAGCTTCTCTAGATGTATCAGATCTTGACCCAGCTATTGTTGAACGCGAAAAAAATATTCTTGTAGAAACCGCTCGTGCTTCTGGTAAACCAGACAATATCATTGAAAAAATGATTGAAGGCCGCATGCGCAAATATTATCAAGAAGTTGTTCTACTTCAACAAACTTTCGTTATTGATGGCGAAAACACAGTTGAAAAAGCCATTCAAATGGCCGCAAAAGATATTGGTGCAGACGTTAAATTAATTGGTTTCATTCGCATGGAACTAGGCGAGGGCATCGAGAAAAAAGTAGAAGATTTTGCTGCTGAAGTTGCTGCTGCATCAGGCCAAGCTTAATTCGCTTTTACAATAATATAAAAAAAGCCGATATCATGTTTCTGATGTCGGTTTTTTTGTGCCTATTTTTTTAGAATATGCTAAACATATCTAATTTCAAATTCAAATGTGAGTCGCACAAATGTCCATAGAAGAGAATCGCCAAACGCGTATCAAAAATCCAGACCTGAAGTATAAGCGTATTCTACTTAAATTATCAGGCGAAGCCTTAATGGGCAATCAAGATTTTGGCATAGATATGAAATTCGTTGACCAAATTGCTACGGAAATTAAAACCGCATGGCAAAATGGCGCAGAAATTTGTTTGGTTATTGGTGGTGGTAATATTTTTAGGGGCATGTCGGGTGCCGCACAGGGCATGAACCGCTCAAGTGCCGATTATATGGGCATGTTGGCAACGGTAATGAACGCATTGGCCATGGCAAATGCCTTAGAAGAACTAGACATCCCAACACGGGTTTTATCGGCAATACCAATGCCAACAGTTTGCGAGCCATTTGTCGGGCCGCGCGCTCGTGCACATTTGGGCAAAGGCCGCGTTGTAATTTTTGCCGCAGGCACAGGCAACCCATTCTTCACGACCGATACGGGCGCTGCTTTACGCGCTGCCGAAATGGGCTGCGATGCTTTGTTAAAAGCCACTCAGGTTGATGGTGTTTACGATAAAGACCCAAATAAATATTCAGATGCTGTTAAATTTGATCAAGTAAGCTTTACCGATGTATTGGCAAAAGATTTGAAAGTAATGGATGCCGCGGCAATAGCGCTTGCTCGAGATAATGATATTCCAATTATTGTATATTCAATGACCCAAAAAGAGGGTTTGATGGGTATATTAAAAGGCGAGGGTAGTTTTACCATTGTAAACAGTGGGAACATGTCTTAATAATTAAACGACTGCCCAATCAATTAAAA